>DATHUT010000241.1:0-7433 GCA_035462005.1 Gammaproteobacteria bacterium
TGCGCAATATCGTGGGGGTGTTGCTGGCCATCGGCCGCGGTGAGCAGGCCCCGGACTGGACCCGGGAATTGCTGGAGCGGCGCGACCGCACCCTGGCCGCGGCTACGGCACCGGCCTCCGGCCTCTACCTGGTGGGGGTGCGCTACCCGGAAGAGTACGGGATCCGGGAGCTGGGCCGCCTGCCGCGCTTCGCCTGAGGTTGTCTGTGCACCTGTAGGAGCGGCCTCTGGCCGCGAATCCCGGTGGCACGCCGGTTCGCGGGCAGAGCCCGCTCCTACAGGTGCACAGACACCCTCAGGCGAAGCGCGGCAGGCGGCCCAGCTCCCGGATCCCGTACCCTTCCGGGTAGCGCACCCCCACCAGGTAAAGGCCGGAGGCCGGTGCCGTAGCCGCGGCCAGGGTGCGGTCGCGCCGCTCCAGCAATTCCCGGGTCCAGTCCGTGGCCTGCTCACCGCGGCCGATGGCCAGCAACACCCCCACGATATTGCGCACCATGTGGTGAAGAAAGGCATTGGCCACGATGTCCACGAAGAAGTACTCCCCGGACTGGCTGACTTCCAGGGATTCCACCGCACGGATGGCATGGTTGGCCTGACATTGGGCGGCACGGAAGGAGGAAAAATCATGTTCTCCGACCAGGTATCGGGCCGCCGCCCGCATCGGCTCCAGCACCAGGGGGCGGTACTCCCAGCCCACCCGGTGGCGTTCCAGGGCCGAGCCGACGCGCCGGTTCAGGATCACGTAGCGATAGCGGCGCGCCCTGGCACTGTAGCGGGCGTGAAAATCATCGCTCATCTCGCGCCGCCACAACACCCGCACATCGGCCGGCAGTTCGGTGTTGGTGCCCAACAACCAGGCCCGTTCCGGGCGCACGGCACCGGTATCGAAGTGCACCACCTGGGCGGTGGCATGCACACCCGCATCGGTGCGTCCGGCGCAACTCACCTCGATCGTCTCATCGGCCACCCGCGTCAGGGCCGTCTCCAGGCATTCCTGTACCGAGCGCACCCCCGTCTGCTGGCGCTGCCAGCCGCGAAAGGCACTGCCGTCATATTCGATTCCCAGGGCGATGCGCATGATACGGTCGGATGATACTAGGACAAAAGACTGGACGAGACCCGGACGCCGTACCAGAGCAACAGGCCGATCGTCACCGGAACCATCCACTGCCAGACGGGCACCCGGCCAATTTCCGGAACCTCGCGCATACCCGGCTCGGTCGCATCGGCCTCGGCCAGTACGGTGCCATAGAGGTGGCGGGCCCGCGCCGCGAGTCGTGCCACGTGTGAACGCCCACCCCCCCCGGACTGGCTGAACCGCGCCGCCACCTCCTGCACCCGGGGCACCACCTCCAGGGTCAACAGGATGCGCACCGCCAGCCGTTCGTGGTCGATACCCAACCAGCGCAAGGGCGCCGTGAAGGCCATCACGGCGCCCAGCAGGGCGTCACGCTCCGTGACACTCATGACCCAGTGCACCGCGGCCACGATGGCCAGCAGGACGCCCAACCGCGCACCGCCCTGCCTCAGGCCTTCCAGGCTGGGGCCATGGTCCCCGAAGCCGTCCCAGAGGGGATCGCCCGGTGTCCACCAGCCGTAGAGCACCAGGATGGACAGCAACAGCCAACGGATCCGGCGCACCATATTGAACAGGCCATCGAGATGCATCATTCCCGTGCGGGCATACAAGAACAGCAGCAGCAGAAAACCGGGCAGCAGGCCGGCCTCGCCGGTCAGGGCGAGCAACAGGATAAAGACCAGCAGGGAATGGAGACGGATCAGGGGGTGCACTTGGGAAGAGTACTACATTCCCCGCAAAGACCGCTAACCCCTGATCAGTTGCCAGGCGCAGCCCCCAGGGTAAAGAAAAAAGTGGCGCCTTGGTCCACGGCCGCCTGGGCCCATATTCGGCCACCATGGCACGTCACCACACGCCGCACAATGGCGAGGCCCACGCCGGTGCCGGGGAACTCCTCCATGCCGTGCAGTCGCTGGAACACACCAAAGAGCTTGTCGTAGTACTCCATATCAAAGCCGGAACCATTGTCTTTCACGTAGTAGACAGTCTCGTCTGCCTCCTCGAAGGCACCGATTTCCACGCGCCGGTCCTGCCTGTGGCCCGTGAATTTCACGGCATTGGAAAGCAGGTTTTCCCACACCTGGTGCATGAGCGCTCTATCACACCAAGCCTCCGGCAGGGAGTGCACTGTGAAATGGACCGAATCAGTACCCGTGGTACTTTGGAGGTCAGCAATGATCTCCCGCACCAAGACATTCATGTCCACCTTGCCGGGAATGACGGCAGTACGGCCAAGCCGGGAAAAACGCAGAATGTCATCGATGAGCATGCCCATGCGGTGCGCGTTCTCGCGTATTCTGGACAGCTTGTGTTTTCCGTATTCATCCAGATGCTCCGCACAATCCTCTTCCAACACTTCACTGAACCCATCGATGGCACGCAACGGAGCGCGTAAATCATGGGAAATGGAATAACTGAAACTCTCCAGTTCGCTGTTCGCCTCCTCCAGTGCCTGGGTTCGCCTGGCAACTTCATTTTCCAACCGGGCCTTGGCCTCTCGATCCAGCTCTGCCTGAATCCTTTGCCCCTTAATGTGATACGCCATCCATAAGGCGCTGAAGACCAGCAGTATTACCAGCGCGTCGGAAATAAGGATGCGCCTGAACAGGGTGTTTTTCGCCGCGAATACCGTCTTTGCCGGCTCCATGACCACGAGTCCCCAGCCATGGCTGGGCATGGGCCCATAGGCAACCACCATATCCTCCTGCCGGTTTTCACCCGGCATGATTTCAACGCCTCTGCGCCCCCGCAGCAAGCGACGAACTACGGGAGAGCTAGAGAAATCCTCCAATTGCGACTGGGTCTCGTAATCAGGATGGAAGGCTACAGCCCCATTGCGGTCCACCACATACAGGCTTCCCTCCGATCCGATATCCACATGTCGGGTCCACTCGAAAAACGTACTCAGACTGACCTGCAGCACCAATATTCCTGCTACACGGCCAGCGATACCCTCGATGGGCACAGCTACTGCGAACACATGGATTTGCGGTTCTGCCGCACGCTGGTAAACATCGGATATATAGGGGCGCCATTCCCTGGATACCCCCTGGTACCAGTCCCGCCCCTGAAAGTTCCTGCCTCTGACCCCACCGGGAAGCTCCGGGATATCCACCATAAGGGTTGCGTCGGGCCTGGCGACAAAAATACGATCGATGTATGAAAAAGCATCCGGCACATCCGCCAGGATGATCCCCGCATCGTCCCAGGCGCCCGCCTGCACCAGGGAACGGAATTGAACCCGGTTTGCCAGGGACGTCGCGACATCAATGAGCCGATCGAATCGCTCGGTCAGCAGTTCGGCTGACAAGTACGCAATGGAAGCTCGCTTGGAGAGCACCGACTTGGCAAGCTCTTTATGGACCAGCTTGTAGCCCTGTATCGACACAGTTATCACGACCACTACAAAACACGTCGCAATTAGTGCAGACAACTTGTTCGCGCGGATGACTTCCCCAAAAAGAACCTGCTTAGCATTCGTCTTCGGCATTGATCCCTCGAAAAATGGCCAACGACCCAGCGTACTAAGACCTGCTTTTATTTATGGCAACAGGAATGACTCTTCTTGTCCGAGTATAGACGCCGACGAGGAATTCGGGGCCCCGGCATTACTGTGATCCACCGCAGAATTCCTGAATAATACCGCCATGGACAACCTGGCTCCCTTTTTTACCCTGGGTATCGCCCTGGCACTCGGCCTTTTGATCGGTCTCGAGCGTGGCTGGAAAAACCGTGAACAGGCGGAAGGGCAACGCGTCGCGGGTATCCGTACCTATGCATTGATCGGCCTGCTGGGTGGGGTATGGGGGCTGTTGTCGGAGCAGCTCGGACAGGCCCTGCTGGCGGCGGCCTTCGTCACCCTGGCACTGGTGCTGGTGGCGGCCCATGCCCTGAGCCAGCGCCAAAAGATGGATGTCGGCATCACCGGCGTGATCGCCGGGCTGCTGACCTTTGCCTTTGGCGCCATGGCCACCCTCGGGCAGGCCACGCTGGCGGCCGCGGGGGCCGTGGTAACCACCATATTGCTGGGCACCAAGCCTATCCTCCATGACTGGGTGGGCCGGCTGGAAAAAAAGGAACTCCATGCCACCCTGAAATTGTTGCTGATCTCGGTGGTGGCGCTGCCCCTGCTGCCTAACGAAGGCTACGGTCCCTGGCAGGCTCTCAATCCCCAGCGCATCTGGTGGATGGTGGTGATCATCGCCGCCATTTCCTTTGCCGGCTATTTCGCCATGAAGATCGTCGGCGAACGCAGGGGCATCCTGGTAACGGGCCTGTTGGCGGGGCTCGCCTCCTCCACCGCGGTCACGGTGAATTTCTCGCGCCTGGCACGCGGCAGCCCGGGCCTCGAGAACATCCTGGCGAGCGGGATCCTGGTTGCCTGCGCCACCATGTTTCCGCGCATCCTGGTGATCAGCGGCATTTTCAACCCATCCCTGGCCTGGGTGCTGCTATGGCCCTTCCTGGCAATGACCGTCACCAGTTATCTTGCCGCCTGGATCTTCTGGCATCGTGGCGAGTCACGCCACGACCACGCCAGCACCACATTGCGCAATCCCTTCGAACTCGTACCGGCCCTGATCTTCGCCAGCCTGCTCACGGCCATCCTGCTGCTGTCGCGCGTCCTGTCCGATCGCTTTGGGGATGCCGGGATCTACCTGCTTGCCGCCGTCTCCGGCATCACGGACGTGGACCCCATCACCCTCTCGCTCGCCAACATGGCCGGTGACAGCCTGGCTCTCCCGTCGGCCGCCCTTGCCATTCTGATCGCGGCCTTCGCAAATTCCCTGGCCAAGGCTGGGCTCACCCTGGGGATCGGCGGCGTCCGGATCGGCAGCCGGGTCGGCCTGGCGATGCTGGTCATCCTGGGCACCGGTTTCGCCACCTGGTGGTTCACGCATTGAACATCACGCGCCGCAGCTTGAGAAGGAGTATAAGAACCGTCTGCGAACCATTCTACCGTCCATGTTCAGGAGAACGCTCGTCATGGTCCAAGCAGATCGCAGCTTGTTTCTCCCGCCGTATTGTGTCCAGCTCTCTGCCCGGCATCGGATCAGGTACGTGATGATGACGCCAGTACGCTCAGCCGCTCCATTCTGGTCACGGCTCGTGGCGCTGACAGTCATCTGCCTGATAGGGTTCACGGGAGCCGGTGCGATCGCCGACGCCCGGACAGCCTCCATACAGAATGACCACCTGGCCGCCGAGCTAATCCACCCGGACTGGTTCAAGGACAGCTTCCTCGACCTGCGCGACGACTTGCAGCAGGCCACCGCGGCCGGCAAGCGGGGCATCCTGGTGTTCTTCAGCACCCGCACCTGCAGTTATTGCCAGGTATTCCTGGACACCACCTTCGCGGACCCGGAGATCGTGGAGCGGGTACAACGCCACTTCGATGTCATCGGTCTCGAGGTGATGAGCGACCTGGAAGTCACGGACCCGCAGGGCGAGCTGCACTGGGCGAAGGATTTCGCGGTGCGGGAGCAGGCGCGGTTCACTCCCACCCTGGTCTTTTACGGTGAGCAGGGATTGCCCCTGTTGCGGCTGGTTGGCCATCAGCCGCCGGACCGCTTCCGAAGGATCCTGGATTACCTGGAGGAGCGGCAGTATGCAACCCGGACTCTGCGGGCCTACCTGGACGAACAGGACGCGCAACCGGCCCCGGGCGGCACACTCACCCCGGAACCGGGGCTCTTTTCTCCGCCCCCCTACCTGCTGGATCGCCGCGCGCCCGGCGGGCGACCACTGCTGGTGCTGTTCGAGCAGCCCGATTGCCAACCCTGCCGGGTATTTCACCGTACGGTCCTGCAACAAGCTTCAATACGTAAGCACCTGCGTGCATTCGAGGTCGTGCAACTGGACCTCCTGGACGACCGCAGCCCGGTGCTGACTCCAAAGGGCCGGAAACTCACCCCCAAGGCCTGGGCCGAGCAGTTACAGCTGATCCACACACCGGCGCTGGTATTCTTCGACGAGACCGGTAGCGAGGTACTGCGACTCGATGCCGAGACCGGGTCCTACCGCATGGAGGGTGTCCTTCAGTACGTGCTGGAAAAGGCCTACCTGGAGACGCCGCAGTTTCAACGCTGGCGGCGCCAGAAGGCCCTCGAGAACACGGCACCGGTCTCGAGTCGCCGCGTGGAATGATCCCGCACCATCACCGGTGATATTCGCCGGCACGTTCCGGCTGGTACAGGATCTCCTCGACACAGACCTTGAGCGTGCCGCCGCCCGGACCCGGCCATTCGATCTCATCGCCCTGTGTCAGACCCAGCATGGCACTTCCCACTGGCGCGAGAATAGAGATGGTCGTACCGCTCTGATCCACATCCCTGGGATACACCAGCGTCAGGGAGAATTCCTCATCGGATGAGGAAACGCGGAACTTGACCGTCGAGTTCATGGTAACAACGCCAGACGGGATCTCCTGGGGAGGAACGATTTCCGCGCGTGCCAGTTCGGCCTGCAGCGCTCCCTTGCCAGGAAAGGCATTCGCGGGTAATGACTCCAGCAGGTCTTCCAGGCGTTCGACGTCACGTTCCGAGATAATGATCTTTGGTCTTGCGGTCATGGCGTACCTCTTTCACACAGGCAAATAAAAAGCCCGGCATATGCCGGGCCTCGTTCCGGGATTGCGGATACTCGAACTATAGCTGGCCCAACAACTCCCGGGCCTCGTCCTGCTGTGCTTCATTGCCTTCCTGCAGGACTTCCTCGAGGATGCTGCGGGCACCATCGGGGTCGCCCATGTCGATGTAGGCGCGGGCCAGGTCCAGCTTGGTGGAGACCTCGTCCATGTCCGAAAGCAGGCCTTCGCCCTGATCTTCCTCGTCCAGGTCGGCGCCACCCAGGTCCAGGTCCCCCAGATCGAAATCCAGGTCACTGGAGCTCTCGGGGGTATCGGGTTTGCGTTCCTCCTCGCCACCCAGATCGAATTCCATGGGCTCGGCTTCTCCCGGGGCAGGCTTCGATTCCTCTGCCGTAGTATCGAGATCGAAGTCCATGTCGCCCAGCGGGGGTTCCTGACTGGTAAGGCCGGCATCGTCATCACCCATACCAAGGTCAAAATCGAGGCTGTTGTCCTCATCAATGCCAGGGGAAGGCGCATCCGTCCCGCTGTTCCGGCTCGCGGCCGGAGCTCCACCAGGCTGGTAGAGGGGATTGTCGGGGCTCAGGTCGCGGCCCATGTCCGCCACCTTCAGCCAGAGGGGATGCTCCTGGTTTTCCAGGCGCGCCAGCACCTGCTCCGCATGGGCGTCGAAACCGGAACGGTTCTGGGCGGCGGCGTAGATCTCGAACAGCTTGAGGTTGAAGTCATCGCGCTCCGGTTCGGCCTCCAGGGCATCACGGATCAG
>DATHUT010000242.1:0-2681 GCA_035462005.1 Gammaproteobacteria bacterium
TGCTCGTGCGCGATCACCTGCAGGTAGACCAGGCGGGTGACCAGAATGCCCACCAGCAGGGCGCAGAAGGCCAGCATCACCAGGGCGCGGCCCATGAACAGGCGGCTTTCGAGGAAATGGTCCTTGAGGGTGGAGAAGCGAGCCATGGCGGCGATGGCTCAGCTCACGGAAAACTGGCGGCGCAGACCGCGCAGCAACTGGTAGATGAAGGGCCACAGGACCATGCCGATGAGCGAGGGCAGCCAGTAGGACCAATCCTGGGGCGGACGCCCGGTAATACCTTGCACCCACATGTTGATGAGCTGATGGAGCATGAGCAGAAGCAGCACCGTGAGGGATTGCTGCCAGAGTGGGTACAGGCGTACCCGCTGATGCAGCTTCAGGGTGAGGAAGGCCAGCAGGGTGAGGGCCAGGGCATGTTGTCCCAGCAGGGTGCCGGTGAGGACATCCAGCAGCAGGCCGGCACCCCAGCCGTAGCCCACGCCGACCCGTTCCGGCAGCGCCAGGCACCAGTAGATCAGCACCAGCCCCACCCAGTCCGGGCGGTAGGGGCGCAGGCCCTCCGGCAGGGGCACGATGGTCAGCAGCAGGGCGACGATGAAGGTGAACAGGATCACCAGGCCGCCATTGCTTCGGGTCAAGCTCATGGCGCGGCGCCTCTCGCGTCATCAATTACGGTTTCCGGGGCCGGTTGGGGCGATTCCAGGGGCAGGCGTTCATGGGCGCGGCGCACCAGCAATACCTCGCGGCTGCGGTCGAGGCGCGCGCGGGGCACGGCGCTGACGCGGGAGAAGGCCTGCCCCGGGTCCTGGATCACCGCATCCACCACCGCCACCGGGTAGCCGGGGGGGAAGCGACCGCCCAACCCGGACGTCACCAGCAGGTCGCCCGGCCGGATGTCGGCGGTGACCGGTATGTGTGGCAGATCCAGCTGGTGGATGGCGCCGGTACCCAGGGCGACGGTACGCAGGCCGGTACGGTTGACCAGTACCGGGATGGCGTGGTCGGGGTCGGTGATGAGCATGACCGTGGAACTGAGCGGGCCCACATGGATGACCTGGCCCATGATGCCGGATTCGTCCAGCACAGCCTGGCCCGGATAGACCTCTTCCAGGTCACCCTTGTTGAGGGCCACCAGGTGCTTGTAGGGATCGAGGTCCACGGACATCAGTTCCGCCACCAGCACCCGCTCGCCCAGCTGGAAAGAGGAGCCCAGTAATTCGCGCAGGCGCAGGTTTTCCGCCTCCAGGGCTTCAAGCTTATGCAGGCGGCTTTTGAGCATCAATTGCTGGGTGTGCAGGCTGGCATTCTCTTCCTGCAGCTGGCGGCGCGTGGCCAGCGCCTCCCGGAACCAGAGGCTGGCGTTGCCGGGCAGGTCGAGCAGGGCCTGCAGGGGATAGACCACTACGGACAGGGTGGAACGAATGCTGTCCAGGTGCTGCTGGCGGTGGTCCAGGGTCATCAGGGCAAGGGACACCAGCACCAGCACGATCGCGCGGATCGTAATGGAGGGTCCTTCTGTGAACAGGAGCTTAATAGCGTGCTTCCCGCCGGATGGAAACCGGCGCTGCCAGGGTCAAACGGATCATTCCAGGGCGAACATGTCGCCGCCGCGCTCGTCCATCAACTCCAGGGCCCGGCCACCGCCGCGCGCGACACAGGTGAGCGGATCTTCCGCCACCACCACCGGCAGGCCGGTTTCCTCCATCAGCAGCCGGTCCAGGTCGCGCAACAGGGCGCCGCCGCCGGTGAGCACGATGCCGCGTTCGGCCACATCGGCACCCAGTTCCGGAGGGGTTTGTTCCAGGGCGGTCTTCACCGCGCCGACGATGCCCGACAGGGGTTCCTGCAGGGCCTCGAGGATCTCGTTGCTGTTGAGGGTGAAGCTGCGCGGCACGCCCTGGGCCAGGTTGCGGCCCTTGACTTCGATCTCGCGCACCTCGGCGCCCGGGTAGGCGGAGCCGATCTCCTTCTTGATGCGCTCGGCGGTGGCCTCGCCGATGAGGGTGCCGTAGTTGCGGCGCACGTAATTGGTGATGGCGTCGTCGAAGCGGTCGCCGCCGATGCGCACCGAGGCGGAATAGACGATACCGTTCAGGGAGATGACCGCCACCTCGGAGGTGCCGCCACCGATGTCCAGCACCATGGAGCCGCGCGCCTCGTCCACCGGCATGCCGGCGCCGATGGCGGCCGCCATGGGTTCCTCGAACAGGTACACCTCGCGCGCCCCGGCGCCGGCGGCCGATTCCTTGATGGCGCGTCGCTCCACCTGGGTGGAGCCGCAGGGCACGCACACCAGCACCCGTGGGCTTGGGCGGAAGAAACGCGCCTCATGCACCTTATGGATGAAGTGCTGGAGCATCTTCTCGGTGACGGTGAAGTCGGCGATCACCCCCTCCTTGAGGGGGCGGATGGCGGTGATGTTACCGGGGGTGCGGCCCAGCATGGCCTTGGCCTCGGCCCCCACGGCGGCGATGCTCTTGGGGCCTCCGGGGCCGCGGTCCTGGCGGATGGCCACCACCGAGGGTTCATTGAGCACAATCCCCTGGCCGCGTACATAAATGAGGGTGTTGGCCGTGCCCAGGTCGATGGACAGGTCATTGGAGAAAAGGCCCATTAAGCGTTTGAACATATTAGGTGCGGCATCCGTGGGTAAGCTTAAGGTGGGTAATCTAGCAACG
>DATHUT010000243.1:0-4079 GCA_035462005.1 Gammaproteobacteria bacterium
CAGACCGGATCAGTGGTTCCTTAGAAGAGAAAACCCACAGACAAGGCTGCCATCTACATGAAAGTCACCATTTACGGTTCCGGATACGTGGGCCTGGTCACGGGCACTTGCCTGGCCCAGGTCGGCAACGATGTATTGTGCGTGGATATCGACCCGGACAAGGTCGACCGCCTGAACAGCGGCGAATGCCCCATCTATGAACCCGGGCTCGAGGAGATGATGCGCAGCAACCACGCCGCCGGGCGCCTTCGTTTCAGCCTGGATGCCGCCGAGGGCGTGGCCCATGGACTGTTCCAGTTCATTGCCGTCGGCACCCCACCCGACGAGGATGGTTCGGCTGACCTGCAGCATGTACTGTCAGTTGCGCGCACCATCGGCGAGCACATCAGCGACTACCGGGTGGTGGTCAACAAGTCCACGGTACCGGTGGGTACCGCCGACCGGGTCGAGGCCGCCATTCGCGCCGTACAGGAAGAACGTGGCAGCCCCAGGGAATATGACGTGGTATCCAACCCCGAATTCCTCAAGGAAGGCGCCGCGGTGGAGGATTTCATGCGCCCCGACCGCATCATCATCGGCACCGACAACCCGCGCACCACCGAATTGCTGCGCGCCCTCTACGCCCCCTTCAACCGCAACCATGACCGCCTGCTGGTCATGGATGTACGCTCCGCCGAACTGACCAAGTACGCCGCCAATGCCATGCTGGCCACCAAGATCAGCTTCATGAACGAGCTGTCCAACATCGCCGAACGCCTGGGTGCGGATATCGAGAAGGTACGTGTGGGTATCGGCTCAGATCCGCGCATCGGCTACCAGTTCATCTATCCCGGTTGCGGTTACGGTGGCTCCTGTTTCCCCAAGGACGTGCGCGCCCTGGAGCACACCGCCATCGAAAACGGCTATCACCCGGAGCTGCTGCATGCGGTGGAAGCGGTGAATTTTCGCCAGAAGGAACTGCTGTTCCACAAGATCTCCGCCCACTATGGCCTGGAGTTGGCCGGCAAGACCTTCGCCCTCTGGGGCCTGTCCTTCAAGCCCAACACCGACGATATGCGCGATGCCTCCAGCCGTACCCTCATGGAAGCCCTGTGGAAGGCCGGCGCCAAGGTCAGGGCCTTCGACCCCGAGGCCCGTGTGGAGACCCGGCGCATCTATGGCGAGCGCCCGGACCTGCTGCTCTGTGACAGTGAACAGGATGCCCTGGAGGGGGCCGATGCCCTGGTGGTCGTCACCGAGTGGAACCAGTTCCGCAGCCCGGACTTCACCCACATCCGCGACACCCTCAACGAGCCCGTGATCTTCGATGGCCGCAATCTCTACAACCCCGACGATCTGGCACGGCTGGGCTTTACCTATCATTCCATCGGGCGCGCACCGACAGGGGGTTGATCCCCAACCTGGCCACGGCCGGACGGCCGTGGCGGCCCGTTACATGGTATAGCTGAAACTACCGTGCTGAACCTGGTCCATCAGCAGCTCGAAGCCCTCTCCGCTGACCCGGACCAGGGATTCATGATCTCCGCCCTCGAAATAGATTTCCGACTGCTCGGCCAGGCTGTCGTCGACGATGGTTTCAATGCCATAGGCCATGCCCACGGGGGGAATCGCCCCGAGCTCGCAATCCTCGAACAGCCCCTGCAGTTCCGCCTCCGTGGCCAGCCCCAGGTTGCGCCGCATCTGGCGATGCAACTCGCCCAGGTCCACCCGGTTGCTGGCCGGCACCACCGCCATGAGGTAACCCTGGTCGTCCTCCAGCACCACCGTCTTGGCAATTCGGCGACCGGGCACGTGAGCCAGCTCGGCCGCCTCCAGGCTGCTGGCCGCATGGGGGTGCGTCACCAGATCATAGGGAATATCGTGCTCAATCAAGAAGTTTTCCAGACGATGTGCAATCACGGCCGCGTCCTCCAACTACCACCCTCATACCCAGTATAGTCAAGACTCAGCGCCCGCCCGCATCCTCCAGCAAGCGCGTACGCACCCCGGCCAACTCATCCAGCAAGGCATCGGGAATACGGTGTTGGGGAAAGGTCATGCGGAAGTCAGTGAAGCGTTCCCAGGCCTCGGCATCCTCGCCAGACTCGATCAAGGCCTGGATGGCCGCCAGTTCCAGCTCCTGCGGGGAAGGCCCCGCGGCGTTGTCTTCCTCGGGTTCGACAGGCTCCGGGACGTCGGGCGTGGGGATGGGCGCGACCGGCTCCTCCACCGGCCCGGCTGTCGGCGCCGACCATGGGTAGGTGAATTCGCCCTGGTAGCCATACCAAAGCAGCAATGGCAGCAGGAGGGCCGCCACCAACAGGAGGGCCGCCAGGGGCAGCGGCACCTGGCGGCCCCGCCGGGCCTGGCGCTGGCGAACGACCTCTTCCGCCGCCTCGCGGGCCGCGTTCAGGATGCGCTGTTCCAGACCCGGCGGTGGCTGAGGCGCCTCGGTCTGGTGGTACAGGGCGGAAAGGTGCAGGTCATGTTCCTCCGGCAGGCGGAGCACCTTTCCATCCCCCCGGCCCGTACTCATTCGCCACCTCTCATGCCCTGGCGCAGGAACCGGGTCGCCTGGCGCAGGCGGTTGCGCGCGGTCTCCGGACGCGCATCGATTACCCGCGCGATCTCCTCCAGGCCGAGCCCCGCCTCCTCGCGCAGCAGGAACACCTCGCGTTGCGCCTCCGGCAGGGCGGCCAGCAGCTGCAACAAGCGCTCCAGTTGCTGGCGCGAGGCCGCCAGGACATCCGCCTGGGACTCGGCGGGAAGCGGCTCAAGCAAGACCTCGGGTTCCTGGCGGTAGGACAGGGGCACGCCGGCGGGACGATGGCGGTAATGATCCATCAGCACCTGGTGGGCAAGACGGTGAAGATAGGTGAGGAAGCGCGCCTGTGGCCGGTAGCGCTGGTGCGCGCGGATCAGGCGCAACCAGATGTCCTCGAACAACTTCCCGGCCAGCGCGGCATCGCCGCACTGGCGCAACAGATAGCGGTACAGGCGCCCCTTGCGACGCCGGAAGAGGGCCGCAAAGGCCGCCGTGTCGCCCCCGCGATAGGCCAGCATCAGGTCTTCGTCGGCACGATTGTCTTCCATTGAACAGGGAGCATATAGAAACCGCCTGCAATAGAAAACTCTGTCACTCTTCCTTCACCGCAAGCGGCACGCGCACCGACAGACGACCACCCCAGTAATGGCAGGCCAGGCCCGTGAGGATCAGCAGGGTGCCCAGCCATACCTTCCAGCCCAGATGCTCGGCGTTCAGCACGGCGCCCAACAGGAGGGCGAGTACTGGTGTCACCAGGGTGATCAGGGCCGTCTTGCTCGCCTCCACATGCCGCAGCAGATAGTAGTACAGCATGAATCCGAGCACCGAGCCGAATACCGACAAGTAAGCGATGGACCCCAGGGTGCGCAGTGGCAGCTCCTCCGGCAGCCGGCCGTCGAACAGCCACCAACAAACCAGGTAGGCCGGGGCCGCCACCAGCAGGCCGCCACCGGTCACCGCCATGGCCGGCAGATTCGCGCCCACCCGTTTCACCCATACGGCGCTGAGCGAATGCAGCACCACCGAGGCCAGCACCGCCGCCGCCCCGAACAGGGCCTGCCCGCCCAGGGTCGCGCCACTGCCGAAGAGCACCAGCAAGCCCAGCAGGCCCAACACCAGTCCCAGGATCCTGAAGGGGGTGAAGCCCTCTTCCTGCAGCCACCAGAGGGCGAAGCCACCCGTCACCATGGGTGTCAGTCCGAACAGCACCGAGATCCAGCCGGAGGGAATGAACTGGGCACCCCAGTACACGCAGATCATGGCGCCGAAGATGCCCATCCCCGCTGCCGCATAGGTGCGCAGTGCGTCGCGGTGCAATGGCAGCGCCACGCGCAAGACCAGCATCACCAGCCCGCACAGCAACGCGCCCGCCACCATACGCGCGGTCACGCCGAACAGAAAGCCGCCGCCCTGGCCACTCCACTGGATGGCCAGGGGCGTGGTGGACCAGATCAGGATCACGGCCACGAAGGCCGCCGGTATCGACATGGTGTATATCCCCCAAAAGCAAAAAGGCCACAGATCGTGAAATCTGTGGCCCTGGAAAACCGCTGGT
>DATHUT010000244.1:0-9266 GCA_035462005.1 Gammaproteobacteria bacterium
CACGATCCTGCCTCAGGTAGCGGTGCAGGCTGTCCGCCTCGTTGGCAGCAAAACGCAATTCCTTGTCGCCAACGAACTGCGCCCAACGGAAGCAGAAGGTGCAGTAGCTGTGACACACCTGGCCCTGGCTGGGAAAAAACAGCACCGTTTCCCGGTACTTGTGCTGCACGCCGGGCAGGGGCTCGCCATCGAGGCGCGGCACATTCATTTCCTGTTGGCCGGCAGGATGGGGATTGAGACCGGCCTGGATCTCACGGGCGATGGCACGCAACTGGGTACGGTCGAGCCCACGGCGCAGGGCATCGGCCATGCGTGTGAAATCTCCCGCCTCGAGCATGTCCTGCTGCGGGAAGGTCAGCTGGAAGACGGGATCGTCGGGCACCCGTGCCCAGTCGATGAGTTCATCGATCACGTACTGATTGACGCGGAAGGGCAGGACATTGGCCACCACCCGCATGGCGAAGCGCAGTTCTTCCGGCAGGCGCTGCAGGGCTTCGATCTGGTCAAACTGGCGTTCGGTGTAGACCTGAAAACGGGTGTTTTCGGTATAGACCGGGGCGCGCTGTACACGCCGGACCGGCATGGAAATGGTTGGGGACATATATACCTCGTATTCCGAGGCCCGAACGGATGCAACCTGAAAAATCGGCATCAGAGCATACAGGCGAATCGATATCGTCATTCCCGCGCAGGCGGGAATCCAGCTGTTTCAACGTGTCCGGCAAAGTAAAAACCTGGATTCCCGCCTACGCGGGAATGACGCCGGGAAAACGAACGCCATTTGACTCTGAGACCTTTTTCGTCTCGGACCGTATCTGAATCGCCGTCAGGACTGTCAGCATGGTGACGCCGGGGCGACGGTTAACAGGTGATATGGGCGTATTTCCCCGTCACCAAGAAGAATGCCGCAAGGCGGCGAGAACTAACATTGTATCGATGTGTAAGGGTACGCGATTTCGCCCCATCGCTCAAATCACAGGGAAAATACGCCGAAAACACTTGAATCCGCCGGCTACGCCTCGCAAACCTCTGGTTCGGCAAAGCGTGATCCAATGGCCAGGATTTCCGGAAGGGAGGCAAGGAAATGTTCCACGACACGTGGTTCGAAGTGACTGCCACTCTGTTCCTGGATATAGGCTACCGCCTCTTCCACCGGCCAGGGCTTTTTATAGGGCCGCTCCGAGGTCAGGGCATCGAAGACATCGGCCAACGCCACGATTCGCGCGGACAGGGGGATGGACTCTCCAGACAGGCCAAGGGGGTAACCGCTGCCATCCCATTTCTCGTGATGACTGAGGGCGATCTCCCGGGCACAGCGCAGCAGCTCCGAATCATCGCCCTCAAGGATATTGGCACCGATGGTGGTGTGGGTCTTCATGATCTCCCATTCCTCTGGCGTCAGCTTGCCGGGCTTGAGCAGGATATGGTCGGGAATACCGATCTTGCCGATATCGTGCATGGGGCTGGCATGCAGCAACAATTCGCACTGCCCATCGTCGTAGCCCAGACGCCGCGCCAGCAGCACGGCACTGTGACTCATGCGCAGGATATGGTTGCCGGTTTCGTTGTCACGGTACTCGGCGGCGCGCCCAAGACGTTGCACCACCTGCAGGCGGGTGTCACGCAATTCCGCCGTGCGCTCCCGCACCATGAGTTCCAGCATGCGCTTCTGGTCATGTGTCATGCGGTGGGCAAGGTGGACTTCCAGCAGATTGCCCACCCGCACCAGCAATTCGGGGCGATCAAAAGGCTTGGTAAGGAAATCCCGTGCGCCGCCATGGAGGGCGCGCAACAGGTATTCTCTCCCGGCCTGGGCCGTCAGCACCACAATGGGCGGCAGCAGGGGATCCTCCAGGGCGCGCAGCTGCTCCATGACCGCGAAACCGTCCAGCCGCGGCATGTTGAGGTCGAGAAGGATGAGGTCCACGGGGGCCTGTCGGTATGCATCCAGTACCCGGCACGGGTCTTCGACCAAGACCAGGTTACGGTAACCCTGCGCACCCAGCATACGTTCCAGCAGCTTGAGATTAACCATCTCGTCATCGACGATGAGGATACGGGCATCGTGCAGTGTCTCGCTCATTGATCCACCTCCGCAGTCCGGCACAGCCAACGATCCACCACGGCGTGGAATCGTGCCACCTCTATGGGCTTCGTCAGATAGTCATCGAAACCCGCCTCCCGGCCCCGTTCTATATCACGTGGCATGGCATTGGCGGTGACGGCCACGACAGGGATGTCCCGGGTTCGAGCATCGGCACGCAGTTGTCGCAGGGTCTCGAAGCCATCAATGCCCGGCAGTCCGAGATCGAGCAGGATCAGGTCGGGATGATGCTCACAGGCCAACTCGATCCCCTGTTCACCGGTCTGCGCCTCCAGCAGGGTCAGGCCGGCGTTGCCGTCGAGCACCTTGCGCACCAGCCGCTGGTTGGCCGGGTTGTCCTCGATACACAGCACGGTGCAGCGGTGATCCGGCCTGCATGCCTGGGCGGGAACTGGATCACAACTGCACGCACTACGGGTGGCGGCCACTGCTCGTGGCAACTCGATCCAGAAACAACTGCCTTCCCCTTCCGTACTGGAGGCACCGATATTGCCCTGCATGGCCTCCACCAGGCGCTTGCTGAGGGCAGGGCCTATTCCCGCCCCTTCGATACCGGAATATGCGCTTTCCAGCCGTTCGAAAGGCCGGAACAGGCGCACCATGGCCTTGCTGGCGATTCCGATGCCACTGTCCCTGATCGTGATGCGCGATACATCACCCTGCCGGGCCTCACAATCGACCCACACACGACCACCCTCGCGGTTGTACTTGATGGCATTGGACAGCAGGTTGAGCAGCACCTGGCGCAGACGCCGTGGATCACCCTGTAAATAACAATCGCAGGAGACATTGCAGGTCAATTCGATATTGCGCTGGACAGCGATGGACCGCATCGTGGCCAGGCAGTTCTCGACCATGGGCTGCAGCGATATGGACTCGATATTCGCACTCAGCTTCCCCGCCTCGATACTGGACAGATCGAGCACGTCGTTG
Source organism: Gammaproteobacteria bacterium (assembly GCA_035462005.1). Classification (GTDB taxonomy): domain Bacteria; phylum Pseudomonadota; class Gammaproteobacteria; order DSM-19610; family DSM-19610; genus JAIVHA01. Next base: position 3,038 of record DATHUT010000244.1, read on the forward strand.
ATGAGGTCGAGCAGATGGTGACCGGCGTATAGGATCTCTTGCACGCTCTGGGCCTGATCTTCGCTCAAGGCATCTTCCTGGAGCAACTGCCCGAAGCCAAGGATCGCATTCATAGGTGTACGCAGCTCATGGGACATGCTGGACAGGAATTCGGACTTGGCGCGCGAAGCGGCCTCGGCGGCCTCGCGGGCCGCGATCAGATCCTCTTCTGCCCGCTTGCGGGCACTGATGTCGCGGACCACGCCGGTGAAGAGATGCCGGTCGCCAAGACGGGTCTCACTGATGGCAAGCTCGATGGGAAACAGGCGACCATCCTTGCGGCGCCCCTGTTCCTCACGGCCAATGCCGATGATGCGCGCCTCGCCACCTTGCACGTAGCGATCCATATAACCGTCGTGGGCCGCGCGCGTGGCATCGGGCATTAACATATTGACGTTCTTCCCCAGCACCTCGCTGGAACGGTAACCAAAGATGGTTTCCGCGGCTGGATTGAACAGCTGGATACAGCCCTGGTCATCGATGACCACGATGCCATCCACCACCGTGGAAAACACCGCCTGCTGCAGAGCCTCGGTGCGTTGCAAATCGGTCTGCTGCCTGAGCAACTGGTCATCGGCACGGCGCAGCAATCTGTACAGGAACAGCAGCAGCAAACCCAGCACCAGCACCCCGACCAGGGTGGCCATAATCAGTGTACGGTGGAAGCCGGCCTGGACCTCAGTGATATCCAGCATCACGGCGAGATCACCCACCTCACGGCCAGAGGCATCCAGCATCGGCACGAAGGCCAGGCGCCAATCCCGGTCTTCGTGGCGGGAAAGGTAGCCCGAGTGGTTCTCGAGCTGGAGATTTGCGGATAGCTGATCATGCTTCAACAACGGTTCCGGCAGGCTATCCAGCGAGCTGTAGCTGAGCACTTCCGCGGGAAACAGGTCCCAATCACTCCTGGCCCCCGTCATGGCCCGGCCCATCTCCCAGCGTTCCCGATCCAGGAGGTCTTTTTTGATGGTGACAGCCACTTCCACGGCAGGATCGGCATGGAGTTCACGCAGGATGTCGTCTATCCCACGCCCCAACTCCACGTACCCGATCAACACACCCTCCACGAATACCGGCCGCACGACTCGCAGTATGAAAATCCCGTAGGTGCCGATTTCGATGCCACCGACGGTCTTCCCGGTACGCTCGGCCTCCAGGGTGGTGAAACGATCGATTCGCCCTCCCGTCTTATCGGGAAACTGGACCCTCAGGATGTTGTAGCGTTCGGCGTCCTGAAAATAGAAGTGGGCAATACCCCATTCCTGATGCAGGGTGTCGAACAAGTCCCGGCTGTGCTCATACAGGCGCTCCCGGTCGCGCGCCAGCATCCCGGCACGCAACTCCTCGTTGGATGTGATCAGCTCCAGCAGCGCGCTCATGACGGCGATATCCCGGTTCTGGATGGACTGCAGACGAGCGGGGATCTCGTCGATGCGCAGGGAGATGGCATCGCGCAGGCGTTGTTCCTGCTGCTGCCAGAGCAGGCCGCCCACAGCCAGCATGAGCAGGCTCAGGGTGATCGACAGCGGCCAGAGCAGCCGCCTCAGGACTGGCGTCGCAATGGAGGAACCAGGATCGTTCATGTTGATCGCCTCTCAATCGGTTCCTCCTCGGATTCATCCAGCCACTGATCGAGCATGGCGTAGAACTGCTTGATATCGATGGGTTTACTGAGATAGTCGGAAAACCCGGCTGCACGTCCCCGTTCGATGTCACGCGGCATGGCATTGGCCGTAACGGCCACGACGGGGATGCACCGGAGACGCGCATCGGCGCGCAACACCGACAGCAACTGATAGCCATCCATGCCCGGCATGTTGATATCGAGCAGGATGAGATCCGGACGATGGGCAATGACCAGCTCCAGACCCAGGCTGGGAGTATGGGCAGTGAGCAGGTGGATATGGCGTCGCCGGCCCAGCAACTGGCTGACCAGTTTCAGGTTGGCCGGGTTATCCTCGATGTACAGCACGCGGCGTCGTGGCCGATCCGCCGAAGCATCCGATCCGGCCCGGGTCCTGAAATCCGAAGCCGGGCCGCCTGTGGCCGGCAGGGCCTCCAGCGGCAATTCGACCCAGAAACGGCTGCCCAGCCCCGGCCGGCTCTCCATACCGATCCTGCCACCCATCATCTCCACCAGTCTTCGGGTAATCGTGAGTCCGATACCGGTACCCTCCACCTCGGTGGCCTCGGCTCCGAGACGATTGAAGGGTTGGAACAGCTCTTCTTGACGCTCCACAGGGATCCCCATGCCGGTATCGTTGATGCTGATACGCATCTGCCCATCATCGGAACAGGTTGCCTCGATCCCCACTTCACCGCCCTCGCGGTTGTACTTGACGGCGTTGGACAGCAGGTTGATCAACACCTGCTTGAGACGGGTACGGTCGGCGCGTACCAGCGCCCCGTCCACGCCGGCATGCCGCAGGCGGATGGAATGGGACTCGGCCAGGGGCTGCATCAGGGAAAAGCATTCATGCACCACCCCGCAGAGATCCACAGGTTCCAGGGACAGATCGATACGACCGGATTCCACCCGGGCCAGATCAAGAACCTCGTTGATCAGTTCAAGGAGGTGGTGCCCAGCATGGAGGATTTCGCGCACACTATCGCGCTGCTCATCGTCGAGATCATCATCACATTCCAGCAGCTGACCAAATCCGAGGATGGCATTCATGGGTGTGCGCAACTCATGACTCATGCGCGACAGGAATTCCGATTTTGCCTGACTGGCGCGTTCTGCCTCTTCCTTGGCGGTTATCAGGGCCAGTTCGGCGCACTTCAGCTCGGTGACATCCTGCACCGTGCCCATCATACAGATCATCTTTCCATCCGGATTGCACAGGGTTTTACCCAGTTCATGCACATAGCGTATTTCACCATCGGGACGCACGATGCGATGCACCACATCATGGCGCCCGGTTTGCTCCGCCTTGTTTTCACTGTCACGCACCAGGTCGATGTCATCCGGATGCACGGCACGATGGAAGGCCTCCACGCTGGGCGTAAAACTGTCGGGAACATGGCCGAATATCCGGTAGATTTCTTCCGACCAATAGAGCTCTCCGCTGACCATGTTCGCGGACCAGTTTCCCAGGCGCGCCAGACGCTGTGCCTCCAACAGGCGAACGCGCTGTTCCGCCAGGGACTGCTCAGCCTGCTTGCTCTGCGTGATATCCTGCACCACCCCCAACATGTGCAGCGGCATGCCCTGCGGGTCGCGCACAACGTCACCTTTTTCCAGCAGCCAGCGCACCGAGCCATCGGGCCATACACAACGGTGCTCGAGCTTGTATTCCGTGCCGTTTTCGATGCAGTCATGCACCGCGTCGATGACCGCTTGGCGGTCATCGGGATGCACGGCGTCGAGAAAATTCTCGTAACTGGTCTCCAGGTCCCCCTCGGGATAACCGAACAATGGACCGATGCGTTCCGACCAGTACAACTCGCCTGTCTGGATATTCCAGTCCCAGGTCCCGATATTGGCGTATATCTGGCTGCGACGCAGACGCTCCTCGCTCGCTCGCAACTCCACTTCACTCTGTTTTACATGCGTAATGTCGGTGCGAATGGAGATGTACTGGTAGGGTACCCCCGCTTCGTCAAGAAAAGGCGTGATGGTGGACTCCACCCAGTAGAGGCTTCCATCCTTTCTCCGGTTGCAGAATTCGCCCTGCCAGACATGGCCTGACACTATGCTGCGCCACAATTGCTCATAGAAGGCTGGCGGGTGCATACCCGACTTGATCACACGGTGGTTTCGCCCCAGCAGTTCTGCCCTGGAATAGCCGCTCACCGCGCAGAAGCGATCGTTCACATAGGTGATATTTCCCGCTGCATCGGCGATGCTGACAATGGCATGCTGGTTGATGGCCAGGTGCTCACGCTCACGTTCATAGAGGGTGGTGCGCAGGGAGGCCAGCAATTCCTCCTGCCGGCGTGCGCGATGGGCACGCGCGGTGGTAGCCGCCACCAAGTGGCGTGGATCCACGGGCTTGACCAGATAGTCGTCACCGCCCAGGTTCAGGGCAAGCATCTGCTTGGCGACGTCACCGTCGCCTGACAGGAAAAGGATGGGCAACTGTCGGTATTCTTCCTGCTCGCGCAGGATGGCAGCCAATTCAAGGCCGCTGCAGAGCGGCATATACAGGTCGAGCAGGAGCACATCTGGATGAAACGCCTGCAACACCTCCTGTACTACCAGGGGATCTGTCTCACAGCGCACCAGCATGCCGGCAGCACGCAGGTGCATGGCGTGGGTTTCCAGTAACAGCGGATTATCATCCACCATAAGCACCCGGTAGGGCTGTTCCGGAACACGCCAAATCAGCTCTTCCAGCATGCGCAGCAAGTGCGCAGCATCGATAGGGTGAGCCAGGTAGCGACTGGCGCCGGCACGGTAGGCAGCCAGGCGGGCATCCAGGTCATCGCGCTCCGATGTGAAGATCACCGGGGGGCACTGCAGGCAACGGGATTTCAGCTCCGTGAGCAGGCTGGCGGCGTCAGTGTCGCCCTCAGGGAACTGCATGGCCATGATCACGGCTGATGGAGGGTCGCCCTGGCTGCATACCTCACGGAAGGCCTCCAGGCTCGTGAACCATTCCACCCGGTAACCCTGTTGTTCCAGCAACTGTCGCACGGTATGCGCCTGCTCGCTGACAGGCTTTACCAGGTAGATCATGGATATCTCATCCGCTGTCGGATGCAGGGTCGGCGTTCCCGTTCTGGCGTCGTGATCATACCGCTGCATCGTCTCGCCTCACTCACCGGCCCAGGTATAAAGGGCCTCGACACGGTTACCCGGCGCGTGGAACACCAGTTCCCGACACAGGCTTTCCACCAGCAAAAGGCCGCGGTGCGCCAGTCCCCGCCCCGCGATTGCGACCTGGCGCGCGGCGTGATCAAACCCAGGGCCGGTATCCTCTACCTCTATGTGCATGGCGCCATGCCCGCTGTCGCCGGTGAGCTGCAACTCGATATGGATACTGCCGTGGTCCATACGGCTCAGCTTCTCCTCACGCTGGCGATAGTATTCATCAAAGCCACTGGCATCGTGCTTGAGTGCAGAATCGAGCTGCAAAATGCCATGCTCCAGTGCATTGTTGAACAGCTCGGCCAGGATCGTGTACAGGGTACTGCGATGGGCGCCCAGCCCCGGGAATATATCCAGCATGCGTGCGAGTTCGGGCTGTGCATTACCCATGCGCAGGCGCTCCACGCCAAAATCCACCCGCAGTCTCAGGGCCCCTTCCTCCCGGCACATGTTCACAGCCTCGGGCGCAAGAAAAACGGGCGGTACACATTCGATCTCCATGAGGGTGATATCGTCCCGTTGCGCCTGCCCCTGGCGAAATGCCTCCAGGGAAGTGTGAATATGGTCAAAATCCCCTGCACTTCCGGGTTCGGACAGGAGGCCCAGCAGACGCGCCTCGCCAAACAGCTCGCCGGCGGGGTTTTCCGCCTCGATCAAACCGTCGGAATAGGCGTAGATGCGATCACCCACGCGTACACAGGCACAGTCCAGCTCGGCATCGAAGAGCTCATCCACCAGGATACCGAGAGGAAGGTGGCGGGAACCCAGGCGTGCGCACACGCCGTCGGCAGGAGACTTGACCAGCACATCCGGGACCCCGCCATTCCAGATACACAGGCGGCCGGCACGGCTATCCAGCGATAGCAGGCAAGCGGCCAGGAACAGGCCGACGGGCAGGCTGGCCTTGAGCTTGCGGTTGATCTCCGCGGCGATCTGGTCAATGGCAAAACCCTTCTGGGTCATGCTCTGAAAGGTATCGGTGACCGGGATGGCACCCATGGCCGCCGCCAGGCCGTGACCGGTGAAATCTCCCAGCAGGATATGCTGCACGCCATCGGGCCGATAGGCCGCCAGCAACAGGTCGCCGCTGGTGATACTGACGGGGACCAGCATGTGCCGCAGGTTGGGGGCGTCCAGCTCGCCCGAGCGCATCAGCTTGCCGAAGGTGCGTTCGGCAATCTCGTGCTGCTGGCGCAGGTGTTCATGGTGCTCCGCCAATTCATCCTTCTGCCGCCGCACCAGCTCGTAGAGATCACGGCTGCGTTCCAGGGCACGCATCTTGGCGCGCATGATGGTGTGGTTGAAGGGCTTGGTCAGAAAATCATCCCCGCCGCAGGCGATACAATCCGCGAGCGCACGGTCATCGCTGGCGGCCGT
>DATHUT010000245.1:0-6476 GCA_035462005.1 Gammaproteobacteria bacterium
CCAGTCGCCCAACGGCCAGGTGTACGAACCGCTGAACGAGGACGCCTGCGCGGGCTTGGCCGCCGCCATCGCCCTGTTCGGCGGCCGCTCCCTGTGGTTGTCCTACGAAAGCTTCGCCATCAACGGCTGGCCCATCGTGCAGACGGTGTCACAGGCCATGGCGGAACTGCGCCGCAAGACGCCCTCGCAGGTGAACATGTTCACCGCCGGCGCCCTGGAGCAGGGTCGCAACGGCTGGACCCACCAGCGTCCGGAGATCGAGTCCTATTGCGCGGCCATGATGCGCAACGGCAACCATTTTCCGCTGTTCCCCTGCGACGCCAACATGATCCAGGCGGCCTACGAGTGGGCGCTGGGCACCCACAACAAGTCCATCGCCATCTTCGCCTCCAAGACCGCCCTGCCGGTGCGCACCACGCTCGCCCAGGCGCGCCAGGCCATCGAGGACGGTGCCGTGAGCCTGTATGAAACCGATTCCGGAAGCGGACCGCTGCTCGTCCTGGCCGTGACCGGCGACATGGTCCTGCTGCCGGCCTTCACGGCGCGCGAGGCGCTGGAACAGGCCGGTGCCCGGGTGCGCATCGTCAGCGTCGCCAACCCGCGCCGCCTGTATCGCGCGAGTGATGTGAGCTGGAATAGCGTGAGTGAACCTGACGGCACCTTCATGGATGACGCGAGCTTCGCCAGACTGTTCGACGCCGATGCCCTGCTCGCCATCAGCGGCGGCCCCAGCGCCACCCTGGAACCAGTGCTGCTGCGCAGCCAGTGCCGACGCGACACCCTGTGCTGGCAACGCGGCGAGACCGTCGCCGCCGCCGGAGAGCTGATGAGCTTCAACGGCGTGGACGCCCCGGCCATCGAGGCGCGGGCGCGGATGCTGCTGGGGATGTAGGGTACTGCGATGGACTGCCAGAACGACAGGGGAAACCCCTTTAAAACCTTTTCAACGCCAAGGGCGCCAAGCACGCCAAGGGCGCCAAGAAAAGCATTAATGATGTAATTCCGTTTGCCGTCATTCCCGCATCCGCGGGAATGACGGAATACTCGATGTGCAGCGGATATGCCTTGCCGCTTTGCCAATACCTGGATGCCGGCCTGCGCCGGCATGACAGGACAATCAGGATCCACGCAACCATGGAAACCAAAAATGCGGTTGCATAATAAATGCCTTTCTTAGTGTCCTTGGCGTGCTTGGCGCCCTTGGCGTTGAAAAGGTTTTTAAAGTATTTCGCCTAGCCGCCTCAGCATTTCACCAGGTTGTAAAAGAGAGAACTCATGGCAGAAACCAAAATCGTAGTCCTCGACGACGACCCCACCGGCTCGCAGACGGTGCACAGCTGCCTGCTGCTCACGCGCTGGGATGTCGCCACCCTGCGCGAGGCACTGCTGGACGAGGCGCCGCTGTTCTTCGTGCTCACCAATACCCGCGGCATGAGCGCAGCACATGCCAGCGTGCTCACCCGCGAGGTATGCCAGAACCTCCAGCAGGCCCTGCGGGAACTGGCGGACAATGGTCGCGTGATCGAGCCGATCCTGATCAGCCGCTCCGATTCCACCCTGCGCGGGCACTATCCCGTCGAGACCGACATCATCGCCGAGGAACTGGGGCCTTTCGATGCCCATTTCCTGATCCCGGCCTTCATCGAGGGTGGGCGCATCACCCGCGACGGGGTGCACTATCTGCTGGTCGACGGCACGCCAGTGCCGGTAAACGAGACCGAGTTCGCCCGTGATTCGGTGTTCGGCTACCGGCATGCCTTCCTGCCCGATTACGTGGAGGAAAAGACTCATGGCCGCATTCGCGCCGACCAGGTGGAGCGCTTCGGTCTGGCCGAGATACGCGGCGGCTGCCTGGAACATCTGTTGGGTCTGTCCGGCAATGTCGCCTGCGCTGTCGATGCGGAGAACCACGAGGATCTGGCCGCCTTTGCCGCCGACCTGAACGCCGCGGCCCGCCAGGGCAAGCGTTTCCTGTGTCGCAGTGCCGCCGGCATCGTCAGCGCGCTGGCCGCCCTGCCACCTCAACCGGTGGCCGCGCAGGACATGCGCCAGTATGTGCGTGGTGGGCGCGCCGGTGCCGTGTTAGTGGGTTCCCATGTAAGCAAGACCACCCGCCAGCTGGAGCAACTGCTGGCGGAGGCCGATGTGGCTCCCGTGGAAGTGGACGTGGCACGACTGCCGGATCAGGCGCGAGAAATGCTAACCGAGGTAATGGAACGCATCGAGGAAGCCCATGCGCACCACCGTACGCCGGTGATCTTTACCAGCCGCAAGGAGCTCGTCTTCGAGAACGAACAGACTCGCCTGGCCTTTGGCGAGCTGGTGTCCACTTTTCTGATGGAGGTGGTGCACCGTCTGCCCGCCGATATCGGATTCCTGATCAGCAAGGGTGGCATTACGTCCAATGACGTGCTGTCCCACGGCCTGTCACTGCGTACCGCCCGCGTGCTCGGCCAGATCCTGCCCGGCTGCTCGGTGGTGCGCTGCCCCGACGATCATCCCCAGTTTCCCGGGCTGCCGGTGGTGATCTTCCCCGGTAATGTCGGCGACGACCCGGCACTGGCCATGGCCTACCGCCGCCTGGCAGGCCAGCCACTCTCGGTTTAGCGGAAATTATTCAGTTTGATCGGCTTGTTGCCATCATGCTGCGCCATCTGCACCAGGAAGAGCTCGGCGCAGGCCAAAGCATCGCTCAGGGCATTGTGCAGGCGATACCGGGGCAGGCCGTGGCGCCGACGACATTCCGCCAGGCGCAAGGTCTGCGGACCAATGACCTGATTGCTTCGCTCCAGGCCGCGCCTGGCGATCCGCTGGGTATCGATTACCGGTATCAGGAATCCCGCCCCATACAGCCGCTGACAAGCCTGACCCAGGAACCGCATCTCGAAGTCGGCATGGTGAGCCACCAGCACCTTGCCGGCCAGCCGTGCCAGCAAGCCGGGGAGGACCGATTCCAGCCGCGCACCGCCGGCGGCCTGGTCATCGGTAATGCGATGAATGATCGCGCTCTGTTCCGGGATCGGCCGATCGGGACGAAGCAGCACATGACGGGCACTGGAGAGGTCGATGCGCTGCCGGTGAATCTCCACCAGGCCAATGCTGAGGATCGCATCGGACCCCGGATCCAGTCCGGTGGTCTCCAGGTCCAGGGCAACAAAGCGGAGTTCGCGGCAGTCACTTCCCCCCGCCACGAAGGGCTGACGGTAGAACTCCCGCAAGGGCCCGGCGCCGGCCCGCCCGAGCAGCCGCCGGCGCCGGTATTCCATGGCCCAGCCTGCAAACATACTCAGGCGATCCTGGCGGACTGGTAGCGTTGCTCCATGGCCTCTTGCAGGATGCTGATAATGGAGAAGGCATCCTTGAGCTGGTTGCGGTCCGGGCGGCTCAGGTCGTCGGGACGCAGGTAATTGTCCATGGGCAGGCCTTCGAGATACTGCTGTGCCTGGTGCCGTGCGCGCAGTGTGGCGATGAACTCCAACGCATACAACAGGTCCTGGGCCCCGTCTTGGCTCAGCTCACCGCAGGCCTCGGCCGCCTGGATACGCTCCCGGGTATTCGTGGCGGGCAAGCCGGCGGCCAGGGCGTGGACCCGCACCATATCCACGATCGGGATCACGCCACGATGCTTGATATCCAGGGTGTCGTCGTGCTCGCCGTCGTGGATCAGCACAAGCTGGCGAAAGAAACCCAGCGGCGGGCGGTAGTGCAGGGCGTTGGCGGCCAAGTGGGCAAGAAAGATACTGTTTCTCCGACACTGTCGCAGCACCTCCTGCTGCAGGCCGGAAAACAGTCCCGGCTCACCATGCAGTGCGCGCATGTCGAAGAAGATACTGGCATGCATCAAGGCCTTGGGATCGGGACTCTCGATCCAGTTATGGAAGTACTCTTGCCAGACCTTGCGTGGCTGGCGCCAGACCGGGTTGGTGGCCATCACATTGCCCGGACAATAGACAAAGCCGCAACGGGCCAGTCCGTCACTGACGAAATGTGCCAGCGCCTCAAAATAGGCCGCATGTCCCGCCTCGTAACCATCGTCCAGCAACAGGGCGTTGTCCTGATCGGAAACGGCGGTCTGTTCCCGTCGCGCCTGGGAGCCGCACACCACCCAGGCGTAGGGAATGGGCGGCGGCCCGAGTGCCTCCTCGGCCATCTCCAGCAGGCGCCGGGTGATGCCGTCGGTGACCGCGCACAGCGCCTGGGTAAGCTGGTCCGCGCCCATGCCGCCGCGGATCAGCTGTGCCTGCAATTCGGGTAATTGGCGGCTGGCCGCGATCAGGCTGTCCAGGTCCTGGCTGTGGCGGATGGTGCTGGCCAGTGAAACCGTGTTGAGGTTGTAATGGTGGAGTATGTCACTGGCGGTGATGACGCCCTGCAACCGGCCCTGCCCGTCCAGGATCGGCAGATGATGAACATGCAGCCGGGTCATGTGGATCATCGCCTCGAATACGGTGGCACTGGCGGGCAGGGTTTGCGGATCGCTGGTCATGACCCCGCCCAGGGGACGCTCCACATCGTGCCCGGCGGCGATGACCCGCTGGCGCAGATCCCGATCGGTAAGAATTCCCACCAGCCTTTCATTCGCCACCACCAGCAGGGAGGATGCCCGTTCGCTGCTCATCCGCTGCGCGGCCTTGCGGATGGACGCCTCGGCACCGATGGTGACCGGCTCGCGCCGGATCAGTGTATCGACCTTCACCTGCATCAGGCGGCTGTCGCCGCCCTGGTACTGCTGCATGCGCACGATGGCGTGCTGCAGGCGGCTGCGCAGATCCTGCTCGAAATACTGACTGAATTCGCCGTGCTGCTGACGCAGGGCCTGCAGTTCGCTGCAGGGCAGCAGGTAGAACAGGCTGTCCTCGACCACCTTGCCCTGTTGCCCCGGCAGGGCGGGCGCGTCCAGGCAGGCATCGAAATGCAGCTCCCCCTCGCCCAGTTTCTCGATCAGTTGCTGGTCCGGGCCACGGAACTCCACCGCACCGCCGCGGATTAGCCAGAGTGCCGGTTCTTCCTCCCCTGGCGGAAACGGACTGCCGCGGCGCAGGTAGCGCACCAGGAGCCGGCGCGGCAAACCGTCCAGCACCGCCTCCGGCAGGCCATCGAAAGGCGGACACCGGACGAGGAACTCGCGGATCTCGATCAGCTCTCCTTCCATGCGCCGGCCCGCTCCCTCAATGGCCGGTGGCGGTTCCGGATCCCTTGGGTACCCGGATATCCTCCACCATGTGCTGGATGTGCTCGGGAGGCGGCGCGGTCATGCGTGACACGGTCAGGGCCACCGCGACATTGATCAGCGCGCCAATGGTGCCGAAGGACTGGGGCTGGATGCTGAACAGCCAGTAGTCGGCATTGTCCGGGAACATATTGGTACCCGGCAGGAACAGCCAGCCCTTGTACAGGAAGATATACAGCAGGGTGGAACCGAGCCCGGCGAGCATGCCGGCGATGGCGCCCTCCTTGTTCATGCGCTTGAAGAAGATGCCCATCATCAGGGTCGGGAACAGCGAGGACGCAGCCAGGCCGAAGGCCAGTGCCACCACCTCGGCCGCGAAGCCGGGCGGATTGAGCCCCAGGTAGCCCGCCAGCACGATCGCCAGGCCCATGGCAATACGGCTGGCCCGCAACTCATTGCGCTCCGAAATGCCGGGCATGAACACACCCTTGAGCAGGTCATGGGAGATGGCCGAGGAAATGGCGAGCAGCAGGCCCGCCGCGGTGGACAAGGCCGCGGCAATGCCACCGGCCGCCACCAGGGCGATCACCCAGTTGGGCAGACGCGCGATCTCCGGGTTGGCCAGCACCATGATGTCCCGGTCGATGCGGGTCATTTCGTTACCCTGTAGCTCCTGCTCGATGGCCCACTGGGGCGGGTTGTTCTGGTTGTAGTACTGGATGCGGCCATCCTCGTTCTTGTCCTCGAAGGCGAGCAGTCCGGTGACCTCCCAGGTCTGCATCCACTGCGGGCGCTCTTCCACCAGCAGCGCCGTACCGGGCGTGCCGATCTGCGCAGGATGCAGGGTCTTGGCGAAATTGAACATGGCCATGGCACCCACCGCCGGGGCGGTGGTGTAGAGGATGGCGATGAACACCAGTGCCCAGCCGGCGGAGGCGCGGGCATCGCGCACCCGGGGGACGGTGAAGAAACGCACGATCACATGGGGCAGGCCGGCGGTCCCGATCATCAACGCCATGGTCAGCAGCACCATGTTGAGCATGTTGAAGCTGGCATTGGTGGTGTAGGCGGCAAAACCCAGGTCCTGGAGCACCAGGTCCAGGCGCTCCAGCATGTACAGTCCGCTGCCGTCATTTATGGTGGACCCCAGGCCCAGCTGCGGCAGGGGCTGGCCGGTCAGCTGCAGGGAGATGAAGATCGCCGGAACCGTGTAGGCGAAGATCATCACCACATACTGGGCGATCTGGGTGTAGGTGATGCCCTTCATGCCACCGAGCACCGCGTACACGAATACGATACCCATGCC
>DATHUT010000246.1:0-3155 GCA_035462005.1 Gammaproteobacteria bacterium
GCAGAGGTATCCCTGGTGCGCAACTTCTACCAGCACCTGGTAGAGGCAAACGCGGAGCATTGGGTCAGCCGCCGCCTGCTGCCCGGGGAGCAGGCCATCGTGACCCTGGAACTGCCGGAGCTGAATCTGTACCGCGACGCCGAAGGCCACTGGCAGCTGCGGCCGGAACAACCGGACATCGGCAGTGATGCCATCGTCGCCCTGCTGGAGCGCTGGCGCCAAGCCAGCGCCCTGCGCGTGGAACGCAGCGAGCTCCGGGAACCGGGGCTGTGGGTCCGCGTCGGCCTAGAGGGCCAGGAGGCCCCCGTGGAGTTCCAGTTGCGCCAGGTGGGGGATGACTGGCGTTTTCTGCGTACCGACCTCGGTCTCGAATACCGGGTCGCCGACCACACGGCCCGACAGCTGCTGCAGCTGTCGCCGACAGCAGACGAAACCACCCCGTAGGAGTGACCATTACCCGCATTGGGTAACCCAGCAACATGCCCGAACTCCCGGAAGTAGAAACCACCCGTCGCGGTATCGCGCCCCTGGTGGAGGGTCAGCGCGTCACCGGCCTGCAGCTGCGCCACGGCGGGCTGCGCTGGCCGGTGCCCGGCCCCGCCTTGCGCCGCGAGCTGGTGGGTGAGGAGATCACGGCAGTACAGCGACGCGCCAAGTACCTGCTACTGCGCACCCGCGCCGGCACCGCCATCCTGCACCTCGGCATGTCCGGCAGCCTGCGCCTGGTGCCCGTGAACAGTCCCGCCGGCAAGCACGATCACGTGGATATCGAACTGGCCAACGGCTACTGCCTGCGCCTCACCGACCCGCGCCGTTTCGGCGCCCTGCTATGGACGCGCGATGACCCGCTGCAACACCCCTTATTAAAAGACCTGGGGCCGGAACCCCTGGGCAGTGAATTCGATGGCGCCTACCTGTTCCGCCGTGCACGCGGCAGGAAAGTGGCCGTGAAGGCCTTCCTGATGGATAGCCACACCCTCGCCGGGGTGGGCAACATCTACGCCAACGAGGCCCTGTTCCTGGCCGGCATACATCCGGCCCGCGCCGCCGGGCGCATCGGCCTGGCACGTTACCAACGACTGGCGACCTGCGTGCAGCAGGTGCTGGAGGAATCCCTCACCCAGGGTGGCACCACCCTGCGCGATTTCGTCAACGGTGACGGCCAGCCGGGATATTTCAGTCTCTACCTGCGGGTATATGGCAAAGGGGGGCAAACTTGCCCCGTCTGCAAGACGACCCTCAAGGAGGTCCGTCAGGGCCAGCGCGGCACGGTGTACTGCCCACGCTGCCAACGCTAGAGGCTGTATCATGCCAAGACCCACTCGGCGGGAATTTGACGTCGCGCACTCCTGCCCGGTCCTCGGCCGCGAATCGCGCCACGAACACTATAATAACAGTGCCTTGTGGACCTGCTTTCACTGATGGAGAGAGCGCAGCAGCGCACGCCGTGAACGATCACCCCAACGAAACCCTGCACAAGCTGCGAATCGCCACCCAGCGGCTCAGCGCCCTGTTCCAGGCATCGCCCGATGCCGTGTTCCTGCACCGTGAAGACCTCAGCATCGTCGATGTCAACCAGCGCGCCCTGGAGATGTTCGGCTATAGCCACGAACAAATGGTGACATTTTCCGTTCGCGACCTTTCCGGGAAGGATTATGTGGAAAAGGTTGCCCGGGTCGCGGGCAGCCAGATCCCGGTCGATCGCCCCATGGAGCTCGAATGGATCGCCAAGCGCAGTGATGGCAGCGAGTTCCCCGCCGACGTACGCCTGATACGGCTGCAAATGGATATAGGTGATGAAGTCACCCTGGTGGCCATCGTGCGCGATATCAGCGAACGCCTGCAGATCAACGCGGAGCTGGCGAAATCTCGGCGTGAATGGAGTCACGCCATGGATTTTTTCGAGGACGCCATCTACCTGGTGGACCTCGATGACCGCGTGGCGCATGCCAATCGCGCTTTCTATCTGCTCACCGGGCTACGGCCCGAACAGGTGATCGGCCGCGACATCACCACCATCATGCATCCCGAGGGCGAGAGAATCCCTTGCCCGGTCTGCGCCGCCCGCAAGGCCCGCCGCGATACCCGCATCACCTTCGAGCAGGATGATCCCCGCAACCCGGTGCCCTTTCCCGCGGACATCATGGTGCGCATCACGCGTGATGACTTTGGTGAACCCATTGGCGTTCTGATGGGCATCCGCAATCTCAGCGCGCAGCGGCGTATCGAGGCGGAGCTGCGCCAGCATCAGGACCACCTGGAAGAGCTGGTCCAGGACCGCACCCGGCAGCTGGAGGCATCCAACCAGGAACTGGAATCCTTCAGCTATTCCGTCTCCCATGACCTGCGCGCCCCGCTGCGCAGCATCGACGGCTTCAGCCAACTGCTACTCGAGGATTGTGGCGACCAACTCGACACCACGGCACGCAATTACCTGCAGCGGGTGCGCGCCAACACCCAGCGCATGGGACACCTCATCGACGATCTCCTGCTGCTGTCGCGCGTGACCCGACGCAGCCTGTCCCACGGAAAAGTCGATCTGTCCGGTATTGCCGTGGCGGTAGCGGCGGATTTACGGGAGAACGAACCGGAGCGCATGGTGGAGTTCCACTGCCAGCGCGGAATATGGGCCCACGGCGATGAAAAACTGCTGCGCATCGTGCTGGAAAATCTGTTGGGCAACGCCTGGAAATACACCCGCAAGGAAGCGCACCCCGTGGTCGAGTTCGGCGTCGAACGGCAGGACGGCACGGACTGCCATTTCGTGCGCGACAACGGGGTCGGTTTCGACATGAACTACCATCACAAGCTGTTCGGCGCCTTCCAACGCCTGCACAGTATGGAAGAGTTCCCCGGCACGGGCATCGGGCTGGCCACGGTGCAGCGCATCATTCACCGCCATGGCGGCCGAGTGTGGGCGAATGGCCGGCCCGGCGCGGGCGCCACTTTTTACTTCACCCTGCTCACCCCCAACTCCCTCGCCGACTAGCGCACCTCGGCCGCGCCCAGGCCGCGCGGATCCGCGGCAGCCCGCACGCTCCCGTCGCGACGATCCCAGAGCACCGCCTGCATATTGCCGTAGGGCGAGCGCACCGCTTTCAGGACATGCCCACGGGCCTGCAAGGCCTCGATCACGGACTTGGACAGGGCCTCGG
>DATHUT010000247.1:0-3468 GCA_035462005.1 Gammaproteobacteria bacterium
TCCTACCTTAAGCCGGATTGACTCTCCTCTTGATGAAGCTCGACCTACACCCGGCAGGACAACCAGCAAAGATGGTAGACTAGACTTTTCCGCGCCCCAACCGAGACCGCCTGTTTCATGTCCGCCCGCATCCGCGAAATCCCCTACAATTACACCTCCTTTTCCGACCGGGAGATCATCATCCGTTTCCTCGGGGCGGATATGTGGCCGGTGATCGAGGAACTGCGTGGTTCGCGCCGCACCGGGCGTTCGGCGCGCATGCTGTTCGAGGTGCTGGGGGATCTGTGGGTGGTGACCCGCAATCCCTACATCCAGGACGACCTGCTGGAGAACCGCAAGCGCTTCGAGTCCCTGACCCATGCCCTGCATCACCGCCTCGACCAGGTGCTGGCACGGGCCGACGGCAATGCCCTGGCGCTGCAGCTGGAGGCACGCGCCCGGGAATCGGTGCGCCGTTTCGAGGACTGGTTTCCGCGCACCCGTCAGCTGCGCGCCGCCGTGGCCCGCACCCTGGGCAAGGTCACCCGCAAGGACAACATCGACTTCGGCGGCCTGGCGCGGGTGTCCCACGCCACCGACGCTACCGACTGGCGCATCGAGCTGCCCTTCGTGGTGATCAGCCCCGACAGCGAGGAAGAGATGGCCGCCGTGGTGCGCGGCTGCATCGAGCTGGGCCTGACCATCATCCCGCGCGGCGGCGGCACCGGCTACACGGGCGGGGCCGTGCCCCTGCACGGCGACACCGCCGTCATCAATACGGAAAAACTGGAAGGCCTGGGTGCCGTGGAGCTGCGCCACCTCGAAGGCGTGGAGGGCGAGGTACCCTGTATCCGCGCCGAGGCCGGGGTGGTGACGCGGCGGGTGAGTGAGCGCGCCGGTGCGGCTGGCTATGTGTTCGCCGTCGATCCCACTTCACAGGACGCCTCCACCATCGGCGGCAACGTCTCCATGAACGCCGGCGGCAAGAAGGCGGTGCTGTGGGGTACCACCCTAGACAACCTGGTGTCCTGGCGCATGGTGACCCCGGAGGGCCAGTGGCTGGACGTGGAGCGCCTGGACCACAACCGCGGCAAGATCCACGAACAGGAACAGGTGCGCTTTCGCCTCCACCGCTTCGAGGCCGATGGCCGTACCCCGGTAGGCACGCCCGAGCTGCTGGTCATGCCCGGCAAGGCCCTGCGCAAGGAAGGCCTGGGCAAGGACGTCACGGACAAGTTCCTCGGTGGCCTGCCTGGCATCCAGAAGGAGGGCTGCGACGGTCTGATCACCTCGGCGGTGTTCCTGCTGCACCGCATGCCGAGCCATACCCGTACCCTGTGCCTGGAGTTCTTCGGCAGTGATCTCAGCCGTGCCGTGCCCGCCATCGTGGAGACCAAGGAGTACCTGGACGGCCGCAGCGACGTGGTGCTGTCGGGCCTGGAACACCTGGACGAGCGCTATGTGCGCGCCGTCAACTACAGCACCAAGGCGCCGCGCCGCGAGCTGCCCAAGATGGTGTTGCTGATGGACGTGTCCGGCGACGACGAGCACGCTGTCGCCGATGCCGCCTCGCATGTGGTGCGGCTGGCCAACCGGCGTGACGCCGAGGGCTTCATCGCCGTCAGCCCCGAGGCGCGGCGCAGCTTCTGGGCCGACCGCGCGCGCACCGCCGCCATCGCCGCACACACCAACGCCTTCAAGATCAACGAAGACGTGGTCATCCCCCTGGAGCGCCTCGGCGAGTACAACGAGGGCATCGAGCGCATCAATATCGAACGCTCCACCCGCAACAAGCTGGCCATGATCGAGGCGGTGCTGGACTACCTCGGCGGTGATCTGCCGGAACTGCGCGCCGCCCCCGATTTCGAGGACAGCGAAGAGACCCGCGCCATCGTCGCCGGCAAACAGGCGGCGGCGCGGGACCACCTGGAACAGGTACGAGCGCGCTGGCAGCAGATCCTCAAGCACCGTGAAGCCCCGGCGGCCGAGCATGCCGAACTGCTGGAGGAGGCGCTGCGTGCCAGGCTGGAACCCGGCGTGACCCTGATCCAGCTGCTGCTGCGTCGCGAGCTGCGCATCTCTTACCGCCGCGAGGTGGAACAACCCCTGAAGGAGATCTTCGGCGGCCGCGAGTTCCTGCCCCTGCACCAGCGTCTCGACAGTATCCACAGAAAACTGCGCTCCAGCCGCCTGTTCGTGGCCACCCACATGCACGCCGGCGATGGCAATGTGCACACCAATATCCCGGTCAATTCCAACGACTACGCCATGCTGCACGAGGCGGAACGCATCGTCGACGAGGTCATGGCACTGGCCAGTGCATTGGGTGGCGTCATCTCCGGCGAACATGGCATCGGCCTGACCAAGATGCAGTACCTGGAGGCGTCGGTGGTGGAGGCCTTTGCCACCTACAAGCGCAAGGTCGATCCCGAGGGTCGCTTCAACCGCGGCAAGCTCCTGGCGGGGTCCGGCCTGCACAATGCCTACACCCCGTCCCTGCGCCTGGTGCAACAGGAAGCCCTGTTACTGGAAGAAAGTGCGCTCGGCGAGCTCAACGATGACATCCGCAACTGCCTGCGCTGCGGCAAGTGTAAGCCCGTGTGCAACACCCATATCCCGCGCGCCAACCTGCTCTATTCGCCGCGCAACAAGATCCTCGCCACCGGCCTGATCATCGAGGCCTTCCTCTACGAGGAACAGACCCGCCGCGGTCTGTCGGTGCATCATTTCGCCGAGATGAACGACGTGGCCGACCATTGCACCATCTGCCACAAGTGCCTGGCCCCCTGCCCGGTGAACATTGATTTCGGTGACGTGACCATGCGCATGCGCAACATCCTGCGTGAGCGCGGCCAGAAGCGCAGCAATATCGGCACCTGGATGTCCATGGCCTTCCTCAATGTCACCGACCCGGCCACCATCAAGGTGATGCGTAAGGGCATGATCGAGTGGGGCTACAAGGGGCAGCGCCTGGGCTACCGGCTGGCGCGGCAACTCAACTGGTTCCGCAGCGAGAAGCGGCCGTTGTCCACCACCGGCAAGATGGCGGTGAAGGAACAGGTGGTGAACTTCATCAAGCGGCCCATGCCGGCCAGCTTGCCGAAGCAGACCACCCGCGCCCTGCTGGGGGTGGAGGACGCCAAGACGGTGCCCATCCTGCGCGACCCGGCCCGGGTCAACGACGATTCCGAGGCGGTATTCTATTTCCCCGGCTGCGGCTCCGAGCGTCTGTTCAGCCAGGTGGGGATGGCCACCCTGGCCATGCTCTACGAGCAGGGCGTGCAGACGGTACTGCCGCCCGGCTATCTCTGCTGCGGCTACCCGCAGCGTTCCGGTGGCGACGAGCCCAAGGGGCGCAAGATCGTCACCGACAACCGGGTGCTGTTCCACCGCGTGGCCAATACCCTCAACTACCTGGACATCAAGACCGTGATCGTGTCCTGCGGCACCTGCATGGACCAGTTGCAGAGCTATGAATTCAAAAAAATC
>DATHUT010000248.1:0-2671 GCA_035462005.1 Gammaproteobacteria bacterium
TATCTCTGTGTTCTCCGCGTCTCTGCGTCCTCTGCGTTCCGCAGCGCCAATCACAAAAAGGATCACCCGGACCGGATGGCCCGCAGGGTGAACCAGCCGGCCAGCAGGCTGGTGCCCGCCGCCACCAGGTACATGCCCTGCGGGCCGATGCCATCCCACAGGTAGCCGCTGGCCAGGCTGCCGACGGCGCCACCGGCGCCGAAACTGACGCTGCTGTACAGGGCCTGGCCGCGACCCTGGAGACGGCCGGGGAAGCGTTCATGGAAGAGGTGGATAGCCACCGCGTGGTAGAGCCCGAAACTGGCTGCATGCAGGGTCTGGGCCAGAATCATGATCCACAACTGGGACGGGAAGGCCGCGATCAGCAGCCAGCGCAAACTGGTCAGCACCACGGCGGCCAGCATCAGGTTACGCGGACCGAAGCGCGGCATCCAGCGGTGCATGACCAGGAACACGCCGATCTCGGCGATCACCCCCAGGGCCCAGAGCTGGCCAATGAGGCTGCGGCGATAGCCGTACTCCTCCAGGTAGATGCTGTAGAAGGTGTAATAGGGGCCATGGCTGGCCTGCAGCAGGAAGCACAGGACCAGCAGGGAAATCACCTCGGGACGGCGCAATACCCGCAGGATGGGTTCGTGCAGGGGTTTGTGGCCGGCCGCTTCCTCCGGCACCAGCAGGCTGCTGAACCAGATGGCGAGAAACAGTACCAGCAGGATACCCGGCAATAGCCCCGTGCCGAAGCGGTCCAGCACCGGTCCCAGGCCGGCCACGGTGAGAATGAAGCCGATGGAACCCCACAGACGAATGCTCGAATAGCGTTGGGGCTCGCGCCCGAGATGATTAAAGGTGGTGGCCTCGAACTGCGGCAGGGCGGCGTTCCAGAAGAAACTGAACACCGACATCACCAGCGCCAGCCACCAGTAGCCGCTGGCCAGGAACACCCCGGCGAAGCTGATGGTCGCGAACAGGCAGGCCGCGCGCACGATGCGCATGCTCTTGCCCGAATGATCGGCGATCCAGCCCCAGATGTTGGGCGCCACGATCTTGGTGGCCATGAGAATGGCCACCAGCTGGCCGATCTGGGCGGCGCTGAAGCCCTCGTCTTTCAGGTACAGACTCCAGTAGGGCACCAGCGCGCCGAGGCTGGCGAAATAGAAAAGGTAAAAGCCGGACAGGCGCCAGTAGGGCATGCCTAAGAAACCTCGCTCGACCTAAAGGCACACCTGATTGGCACCTGTAGGAGCGGGCTTTGCCCGCGAACCGATTTTGGCCGCAGCATCGCGGGCAAAGCCCGCTCCTACGGCAACGATCACCCATTGGGCAACATTCATGCCCCGGGTTCGGCCGGGATTACCGGCGTGTGGGATACCACGTCGATATTCTGGGCGCGGTGGCGCAGGTAATGGTCCATGAGCACGATGGCCAGCATGGCCTCGGCGATGGGGGTGGCACGGATGCCCACGCAGGGGTCGTGGCGACCCGTGGTGACCACCTCGCAGGGCTCGCCCTGCACATCCACGCTGCGGCCCGGCAGGCGCAGGCTGGAGGTGGGCTTGAGGGCGATGCTGGCCAGGATGTGCTGGCCGGAGGAGATGCCACCCAGCACACCGCCGGCATGGTTGCTCAAAAACCCTTCCGGGGTGATCTCGTCGCGGTGCTCCGTGCCCTTCTGTTCGATGCAGGCGAAACCGGCGCCGATCTCCACGCCCTTCACCGCATTGATGCTCATCAGGGCATGGGCGATGTCGGCATCGAGACGGTCGTAGATGGGCTCGCCGAGCCCGGGCGGCACGCCAGTGGCAACCACGTTTATGCGCGCGCCAATGGAGTTGCCCTCCTTGCGCAGGGCGTCCATGTAGGCCTCCAGCTCGGGCACCCGTGCCGGGTCCGGACAGAAGAAGGGATTATCATCCACCACATCCCAGTCCTTCAGATCCACGCGGATGGGCCCGAGCTGGGCCAGGTAGCCCCGGATCTCGATGCCGAGCCGTTCCTTGAGGTACTTCTTGGCGATGCCGCCGGCGGCCACCCGCATGGCCGTCTCCCGCGCCGAGGAACGGCCGCCGCCGCGGTAGTCGCGGAAGCCGTATTTCTGCTGGTAGGTGTAGTCAGCATGCGCCGGCCGGAACTGTGTGGCGATCTTGGAATAGTCCTTGGAGCGCTGGTCGGTGTTGTGGATGATCAGGCCGATGGGTGTGCCCGTGGTGCGGCCATCGAAGGTCCCGGACAGGATCTCCACCTGGTCGGCCTCGCGGCGCTGGGTGGTATGGCGCGAGGTGCCGGGCTTGCGCCGGTCCAGGTCGCGCTGCAGATCTTCGGCGCTCAGTTCCAGGCCCGGCGGGCAACCGTCCACGATGCAGCCCAGGGCCGGCCCGTGACTCTCACCGAACCCGGTGACCTTAAAGAGTTTTCCGAAAGTGTTTCCCGACTTGGCGGGTATTGTAGCGACTCGGTGCCGCCTGTACAGCGCCAGCCTGCAATATTACTCAGCAATCAGGGAAATTGGCTACAACATTGCATCCCGTCATTCCCGCGAAGGCGGGAATGACGAGACTTGATTGTAGCGATAAATTCCGACTCCTGTGTAATGCAGGCTAGATCACCCGCGAGAAGGTCTGGCCCGGCTGGCGGGCACGCAGGTAGCGGTCGAAGACCATGCAGATGTTGCGGA
>DATHUT010000249.1:0-2022 GCA_035462005.1 Gammaproteobacteria bacterium
CGCCGCCGGCAGGCCGGCGACGATGCGCTCCACGGGCAGAGGTTCGCCGATCACGCCGGTGGAAAAAGGCAGGATCTGCTCGGGCCCGATATCGGTCAGCCCGGCCAGCCCCGCGCAGCACTCGCGCGCGGCGGTCAGCCCCGGGGCGCCGGTGCCGGCGTTAGCGTTGCCGGTGTTGATGAGCAGGTAGCGCGGCGCAGCCTTCGCCAGGTGTTCGCGCGCCACCGTGACCGGTGCGGCGCAGAAGGCATTGCGGGTAAAGGCGGCGGCCACGGTGCTGCCGGGGGCCAGTTCCATCACCACCAGGTCGCGACGGTTTTTATACCGCACGCCCGCTTGCGTGACGCCCCAGCGAATACCGGCGACGGGCAGGAGTTCGGGAAGTTGGGAATAGCCTACGGCCATCATTTTACTCCGGTGCTGGACCAAGCGTTTTTATTGGGCACGGAAACATACTGCCTGCTCTAACGTCATTCCCAAAAACCATCATCATTCCGGCGTATGCCGGAATCCAGGGGTACTAACCACATGGATTCCGGCATACGCCGGAATGACGTTGAAGAAGCGTCAGCATGATGGGATGAGCCGGGATTTCCTGCCGGCTTACCCCAGCTTCCCGTGGCACTGCTTGTATTTCTTGCCTGAACCGCAGGGACAGGGTTCGTTGCGACCGACCTTGCGGCCTTCGCGCACGAAAGGCGCATGTTCTTCATCGCCTTCACCCTGGGGTTCCGCGCCTTCGGGGGCCATGGCGCTGGCCTCGGCGTGCTGGAATTCCATGGGTGCCTTGCTGCGCCGCTGTTCCTCCACCGCTGCCACATCCGACTCGGCGCGCACCTGCACCTTGCTCAACACACTGATCACATCGTGCTTGATGCGCTCCAGCATGTTGTTGAACATCTCGAAGGCCTCGCGCTTGTATTCCTGCTTGGGGTTCTTCTGTGCATAGCTGCGCAGGTTGATGCCCCGACGCAGGTAGTCCATTGAAGACAGGTGCTCTTTCCAACTGGAGTCGAGCACCTGCAGCATGATGGCTTTCTCGAAGTGGCGCAGGGTCTCGGCACCGGCCTGCTTCTCCTTCTCGACGTAGACTGCTTCCAGTTCCCCGAGAATCTTCTCGCGCAGGGATTCCTCGTGCAGCGAATCGTCCTCGTCTAGCCATTGCTGGATGGGCATGGGCTGGGCGAATTCCTCTTCCAGGGCCTTTTCCAGGCCCGCCACGTCCCACTGTTCATCGAGACTGCCGGGCTGGATGAACTGGTTGATGACACCGTTGACGCAATCAGTGCGTATCACCTCGATGGTATCGGAAATGTCATTGGTGGCCATCAGCTCGTTGCGCTGCTCGTAGATCACGCGACGCTGGTCGTTGGCCACGTCGTCGAATTCGAGCAGGTTCTTGCGGATGTTGAAGTTATGGGCCTCCACCTTGCGCTGGGCATTGATGATCGCCTTGGTGACCCAGGGATGCTCGATGGCCTCGCCCTTTTCCATGCCCAGTTTCTGCATCAGCGCGCCCACGCGACCGGAGGCGAAGATGCGCATGAGATTGTCTTCCAGGGACAGGTAGAAACGGCTGGAGCCGGGGTCACCCTGGCGTCCGGAACGGCCACGCAGCTGGTTGTCCACGCGCCGGGATTCATGGCGCTCGGTGCCGATGATGTGCAAGCCGCCGGCATCGAGCACCTGCTGGTGGCGCAGTTCCCAGTCGCGGCGCAGGGCCGCCCGTGCGGCATCGTCGGCTTCGGGACCCAATTCCGCCAGCTCCGCCTCCAGGCTGCCGCCCAGTACGATGTCGGTACCGCGGCCGGCCATGTTGGTGGCGATGGTCACCGCGCCCGGGCGACCGGCCTGGGCGACGATCTGTGCCTCGCGCTCGTGCTGCTTGGCATTCAACACCTCGTGGCTGATCTTTTCCTGGTTCAGCAAGCGGGACAGGTATTCGGAAGTCTCTATGGAGGTGGTGCCCACCAGCACCGGCTGGCCGCGCTGGCGGCAATCGCGCACGTCCTCGAGGATGGC
>DATHUT010000250.1:0-5842 GCA_035462005.1 Gammaproteobacteria bacterium
TCACCCCAGCACCTTCGCCAGGGCCGCCAGACAGCGGGCGTTTTCCCCTTCCGTGCCGATGGTGATGCGCAGGTGGTTGGGCATGCCATAGTTGGCCACCGGCCGCACGATCACACCCTCGCGCAACAGGCCCTCATAGACCGGCGCAGCCAGGCGCCCCATGTCGGCGGCCAGGAAATTACCCACCGAGGGTATGTAATCGATGCCCAGTTGCCGCAGTCCTGCCGTCATCTGCGCCATGCCCTCACGATTGACCCGCACACTCATTTCAAGATAGTCGCGGTCGTCCAGCGCGGCCAGCGCCGCCGCCTGGGCTGCCAGGTTGACATTGAAGGGCTGGCGCACCCGGTTGAGCACATCGGCCACCTGGGGATGACTTACCGCGTACCCGATGCGCAGGCCCGCCAGGCCGAAGGCCTTGGAGAAGGTGCGGGTGACCACCAGGTTGGGGAAACGCTCGATCCAGGCCGTGCTGTCCGGGTAATCCGATTCCCCCACGTATTCGCTATAGGCCTCGTCCAATACCACGATGAGGCGTTCGGGCAGGGTGGCAAGAAAGGCCTCCAGCTGACTCGCCGGCAGCCAGGTACCCGTGGGATTGTTGGGATTGGCAATGAACAGCACCCGCACCCGTTCGTCCACCCGCGCCGCCATGGCGTCCAGGTCATGACCGAAATCCCGGGCCGGTGCCACCCGATGCTGGGCGCCGATGGCCTGGGTGACGATGGGATAAACGGCAAAGGCATGCTCGGAATACACCGCCGCCAGGGCGGGGCCCAGGAACCCGCGTGCGATGAGTTCCAGTACATCGTTGGAGCCATTGCCCAGGGTGATGGCAGCGGCGGATACCCCGTGGCGCCGTGCCAGGGCCTGCTTGAGTTCGAAGCCGTTGCCGTCAGGATAGCGCGCCATGTCCGCCAGGGCCGCGCGCGCCGCCGCCAGCGCCTTCGGACTGGGACCGAGCGGGTTCTCGTTGGAGGCCAGTTTCACGGCATCGCGCACACCGTACTCGCGCTCCAGCTCGCTCAGCGGCTTGCCGGGCTGGTAAGGATGCAGGCCGCGCACACCGGGGGTGGCGAGGGCCAGGAAAGAAGGTTGTTCGCTTGTCATAATCGATGTTGCCGTCAACGTAAACCTTGCATCATAAACGCACCCTGTAGGAGCGGGCTCTGCCCGCGAACATTCGCGGCCAAGGCCGCTCCTACGGGGTGGCCAGTGCTCACGCAGGAGCCCGGTCCTCCGGGCGAGTCGAGAGAATCCTACAGCACTGCCTGTGGATAGGATCCCAGCCATTTGAACATGGCCGCTTCCGCCTGGAGTTCCTCCAGGGCGCGCGCCAGCTTGGGGTCGTCGCAATGGCCTTCCAGGTCCATGAAGAACACATAGTCCCAGGTGCTCAGGCGCGAAGGTCGGGACTCGATGCGGGTCATGCTGAGGCCATGGCGGGCAATGGGTTCCAGCAGCCGATATAGTGCGCCAGGCTGGTTGCGCGCAGACACCAGGATGGAGGTCTTGTCCCGGCCACTGGGCGGCACCCGCTGTTTGCCGATGACCAGGAAGCGGGTGGTGTTGGCAGGATCGTCCTCGATGTTGCGTACCAACGCCTTCAAACCATAGATCTCGCCAGCGGTCTCTCCGGCAATGGCGGCACAGCCGGACTCCTGGCTGGCGCGGCGCGCCGCCTCGGCATTGCTGCTCACGGCGACGCACTCGGCGTTGGGCAGTCGGGCATTGAGCCATTCCCGGCACTGGGCCAGGGATTGCTGGTGGGAATAGACACGCTTCACCCCCGCCAGATCTGCCGCGGTACTGAGCAGGTGATGATGGATGCGCAGTTCCACATCGCCGCAGATCTTCAGTGGCGAGCGCAGGAACATGTCGAGGGTGTGATTGATCACACCCTCGGTGGAATTCTCCACCGGCACTACGCCGTAATCGACGCCACCTGCCTCCACTTCGCGGAACACCTCGTCGATGGCGGCGAAAGACACGGTCTGCACCGAATGGCCGAATTGCTTGAGGGCCGCCGCCTGGGTAAAGGTACCCTCCGGGCCGAGAAAACCGATGCGCAGGGGCTTTTCCAGGGCTAGACAGGCGGACATGATCTCCCGGAACAGGCGGGTCACCTCTTCCGCCGGCAGCGGACCCTGGTTGCGCTCGCGCACCTTGCGCAGCACCTGGGCCTCGCGCTCGGGACGGTAAAACTCCGCATCGGGGTCGCTGTTCTGCTTGACCTCAGCCACTGCACGGGCACAGGCCGCTCGTTCATTGAGCAGTTCCTGGAGCCGCGCATCGATGGCATCGATGCGTTCCCGCAGTTCCGGCAATGCCTTTTCCTCACTCATGTCAATGCAAACCCAATCCCTGCAGAAACGATGCTGTAGGAGCGGCCTTGGACGCGAAACTGGCGTGCCGCCTATACCAGTTCGCGGCCAGAGGCCGCTCCTACAGTGAAAACCTCAGCCCTTGCCCAACAGCCGGACGTTCAGCACACCCTCGATGGCGGCAATGCCCCGCAGGCAATCCTCGCCGATCTCGCTTTCCACATCCACCAGGGTATAGGCCAGCTCGCCACGGGATTTGTTGATCATATCGATGATGTTGTGGCCGGCATCGGCCAGAGCGGTGGATATACGACCCAGCATGTTCGGTACGTTGGCATTGGATACGCACAGGCGGTAGCACTGGTTGCGCGGCATCTGCACCTCGGGGAAATTCACCGAGTTGTGGATATTGCCATTCTCCAGGTAATCGCGCAGCTGCTCCGCCACCATGATGGCGCAATTGTCTTCCGCCTCGCCGGTAGACGCACCCAGGTGCGGCAAGGTCACCACGCGGGCATGGTTCTTGAGGCGGTTGCTGGGAAAGTCGCACACATAGGCATAAAGCTTTCCACTATCCAGGGCGGCACAGACGGCCTCGTTGTCGAGGATGCCGTCGCGCGAGAAGTTCAACAGCACGGCCCGATCCTTCATGATACGGATGCGCTCGGCATTGATCATGTTGCGGGTGGCGTCGACCAGCGGCACATGGAAGGTAATGAAGTCGGATTGAGAGAGCAAATCATCGATGCTGGCGGCCTTGCGCACATCCGATGACATCTGCCAGGCACGCTGCACGGTGATATCCGGATCGTAGCCGACGACGTTCATGCCCAGGGCCAGGGCGGAGTTGGCCACCTGCACGCCGATGGCCCCCAGGCCGATCACGCCCAGGGTACGACCCGGCAGCTCGAAGCCGACGAAATTCTTCTTGCCGGCCTCCACCGCCTTGTTGATCTCGGCGTCACTGCCTTCCTGGTTGCGGGCGAAATCCCAGGCCTGGGCGATGTTGCGAGCCCCCAGCAACATGCCGGCGATGACCAGTTCCTTCACGGCATTGGCGTTGGCACCCGGGGCATTGAACACCGGGATCCCAGTCTGGGTCATGCGCTCCACGGGAATGTTGTTGACGCCGGCGCCGGCACGGCCGATGGCCTTCACCGTGGCGGGGATCTCCATGTCGTGCATCTTCTGGGAACGCACCAGGATGGCATCGGGATGGGTGATCTCCGAAGCGATCTCGTAGCGATCACGCGGCAGGCGTTCCAGGCCGGAGACGGAGATGTTGTTCAGGGTGAGAATTTTGTACATATGCACTATCCAATTTTTTACGTCGGTGTCGCGAAACGCAGAGAACGCAGAGAACGCAGAGACGCGGAGAACACGGAGTCAATCAATTATAAAATCCAATCATCCAAGTTGACAGAAAGGGTGTGGAGCCAGGATCGAAACACACGATTTCTCTGTGATCTCTGTATCTCTGCGTTCTCCGTGTTCCGGGGCTCACACGCTTCGCGGGCAGAGCCCGCCCCGATAAGCTACGGGTTCCGTAATGCAGACTAACCCTTGCGCTGCTCGAAGTCAGCCATGAAGTCCACCAGCGCATCCACGCCCTCCTCGGGCATGGCGTTGTAGATGCTGGCGCGCATGCCACCTACGGAACGATGCCCCTTGAGGGCCACCATGCCGGCGGCCTTGGCTTCTTCCAGAAAGACGCTGTCGAGTTCGGGGTTAGCCAGGGTAAAGGGCACGTTCATCCAGGAGCGGTTGGCCACGGCCACCGGGTTCGCATAGAAGCTGGAACCGTCGATGGCGGCGTAGAGCTTGGCGGCCTTGCGCTGATTGGTCTTCGCCATGGCTTCCAGGCCACCGTTGCGCTTGAGCCACTGGAACACCAGCCCGGCCAGGTACCAGCCATAGGTGGGCGGGGTGTTGTACATGGAATCGTTATCGGCGTGGGTCTTGTAGTCGAACATCACCGGTGTGTCCGGGAGGGTCTCGCCGATGAGGTCCTCGCGTACGATCACCACCGTCAGGCCTGCCGGGCCGATGTTTTTCTGGGCGCCGGCATATATCACGCCGAAACGACTCACGTCCACGGGACGCGACAAGATGGTGGAAGAATAATCCGCCACCAGCGGCACGTCGCCCACGTCGGGTACATCAGTGAATTCCACACCGCCAATGGTTTCATTGGGGGTGTAGTGCACATAGGCGGCATTGGCATCGAGCCGCCAGGTATCACGCGCCGGCACGCTATTGAAGCCGTCGTCCTTGGAACTGGCGACTTCGTTGACCGTGCAATAGCGCTTCGCCTCAGCGATGGCCTTCTTGCCCCAGGCACCGGTCAGGATGTAATCGGCGGTATTTTTACCGCGCAGCAGGTTCATGGGCACCATGGCGAACTGACTGCTGGCACCACCCTGCAGGAACAGCACCTTGTAGTTGGCGGGAATATTCATCAACTCGCGCAGGTCGGCCTCCGCCTGGGCGGCGATGGACATGAACTCCTTGCCACGATGGCTCATTTCCATCACCGACATGCCGCAGCCGTGCCAGTCCACCAATTCTTCCTGGGCCTGCAACAGTACTTCCCGCGGCAATACCGCCGGGCCTGCGCTGAAGTTGTAAATCCTGGACATGCTGTTACCACTCCTCACACCGGCTGTGTGCCGGGAATTGATTCAGAAACTGTGAAACCTCTAATCGACTCGTCATGCCGGCGAATGCCGGCATCCATGCATCTGATTCCTCTGGGTTCCGGCATTCGCCGGAACGACGGAAATGAATCGATCAGGAGCCCCTATGATACTCAGGCCTCGGGCTCCGCCTCACCCTCTACATCCTCCACCTCGAGAATGCGTTCGACGCCCACCAGGCTCTCGTCCTCGCCCACGTTGATCAGGCGCACACCCTGGGTGTTGCGGCTCAGGCGCGAGATCTCGTTGACGCGGGTGCGCACCAGTGTGCCGGCGTTGGTAATGAGCATGATCTCGTCGTCATCGCACACCAGCACGGCACCCACCACGTCACCGTTGCGCTCGGAACCCTGGATGGAAATCACCCCCTGGCCACCACGGCCATGGAGCGGGTATTCACTCACCGCCGTGCGCTTGCCATAACCGTTTCCGGTAGCCATGAGCACATCACCCTCATCGACGATAATCAGGGAAATGACACGCTGGCCCGGCTGCAGGCGGATACCGCGCACGCCACAGGCGGTACGACCCATCGGTCGCAGATCAGTCTCATTGAAACGGATGGCCTTGCCGGCATCGCTGAACAGCATGACATCGCGGGTGCCGTCGGTGATGGCCACGTCCACCAGGT
Organism: Gammaproteobacteria bacterium; assembly: GCA_035462005.1. GTDB lineage: Bacteria > Pseudomonadota > Gammaproteobacteria > DSM-19610 > DSM-19610 > JAIVHA01. The sequence continues at coordinate 5,652 of DATHUT010000250.1, forward strand.
AGTCGCCGTCGCGCAGGTCCACGGCGATGATGCCGTTACTGCGCGGCCGCGAGAAATCGGCCAGCGGTGTCTTCTTGATGGTACCGCTGGCCGTGGCCATGAACACGAAATGGTCCTCGGTGAAGGCCTTCACCGGCAGCACGGCATTGACGCGTTCATCCTCTTCCATCGGCAGCAGGTTGATGATGGGC
>DATHUT010000251.1:0-5582 GCA_035462005.1 Gammaproteobacteria bacterium
GGACGATTCCTTTACACGCGATCTTCAGCAGCAGCTCGCGCAGCCTTTCCTGTCACTGACAGATGCGATAGTCGCCTTCACTGGCAACCAGGGCGCGAACCTGGATCTTGGTTCTCCCGTGCCCTGGTCCGGGCTTCCCGAGCTGACGGAAGACCGCGACCTGGTGTTTCACTCATCGATCAATGTCCAGGGCATGAACGGGATCCCGCAGGCTGTGGTGCCACTGCCCCCCGCCGCTGGATTGCTGCTGGCGGGCGTGGCCATGTTGAGTGGCGTTCGATGTGTCAGTCGATGCCGAGCTCGTCCCACAGGGCATCCACGCGCCGTTTAACCGCTTCGTCCATGACGATGGGACGGCCCCACTCGCGGCTGGTTTCGCCGGGCAGCTTGTTGGTGGCGTCGAAGCCGATCTTGCCGCCGAGGCCGGATACCGGTGAGGCGAAATCGAGATAGTCGATAGGCGTGTTCTCCACCAGCAGGGTGTCGCGCACGGGGTCCATGCGCGTGGTCATGGCCCAGATCACGTCCTGCCAGTCACGCACGTTGACATCGTGGTCGGTGACGATGACGAACTTGGTGTACATGAACTGGCGCAGAAAGGACCACACGCCGAACATCACCCGCTTGGCATGGCCGGGGTACTGTTTCTTCATGCTCACCACCGCCATGCGGTAGGAGCAGCCCTCGGGAGGCAAATAGAAATCGGTGATCTCCGGGAACTGTTTCTGCAGCAGGGGTACGAACACCTCGTTGAGCGCCACCCCGAGGACCGCGGGCTCATCGGGCGGCCGCCCGGTGTAGGTGCTGTGGTAGATGGGATCACGCCGGTGGGTGATGCGCTCGATGGTGAACACCGGGAAGCGGTCCACCTCGTTGTAGTAGCCAGTGTGGTCGCCGAAGGGTCCTTCATCGGCCTCGATGCCCGGCTCCAGGTAGCCTTCCAGCACGAACTCGGCGCTGGCCGGCACCTGCAGTTCGCTGCCCAGGCACTGGACCAGCTCGGTCTTGGAGCCGCGCAGCAGGCCGGCGAAGGCATATTCCGACAGGCTGTCGGGAACAGGTGTGACGGCACCGAGGATGGTGGCGGGATCGGCGCCCAGGGCAACGGCCACAGGGAAGCGCTCTCCGGGATGGGCCTCCAGCCAGTCACGGTAATCCAGCGCACCGCCGCGGTGGGCCAGCCAGCGCATGATGACCTGGTTGCGGCCGATGACCTGCTGGCGATAGATGCCCAGGTTCTGACGGTCCTTGTACGGGCCCTTGGTGACCACAAGCGCCCAGGTGATCAGCGGGCCGGCATCGCCGGGCCAGCAGGTCTGGATGGGCAGCCGGGAAAGATCCACCGCCTCGCCTTCCAGCACCACCTCCTGGCAGGGTGCTTTCTTCACCAGCTTCGGCGCCATGTCCAGCACCTTCTTGTATTTGGGCAATTTGTCCAGCGCATCGCGCCAGCCCTTGGGCGGTTCCGGTTCCTTGAGGAAGGCGAGCAACCTGCCCACCTCGCGCAGCGCTGCGACCGAGTCTTCGCCCATGCCCAGCGCCACCCGCTCCGGCGTGCCGAACAGGTTGCCGAGCACGGGGACGGAGTGCCCCTTGGGGTTTTCGAACAGCAGCGCGGGGCCGCCAGCGCGCAGGGTGCGGTCACAGATCTCGGTCATTTCCAGGTAAGGATCGACCTCGGCCTGGATGCGTTTCAGCAGGCCGCGGTTTTCCAGTTGGGCGATGAAATCGCGCAGGTCACGGTATTGCATGGTGTATCCAGGGCGTGGGCATGGGGGCATTGTAGGGAAAGGGGGCGTCCTTGTCCCAGCAGGAAGCTCGTGGCGGTTACTTGCGCCGGTAACGCGGGGCTTTTCCCGCTATCGCAAACAGAGCCACTGTCCTGCCGGGACGGGAGTGGAAAGGGATGGGTGATATATCCCTGCAGGCGGGTGCATAGCCCCGCCCAGCCTGTCCGCGGGGCATGAAGGACTCAAAAAGTGATTGAAAAATATAGGATAAAAAACTGGTCCTGATGTTGCTACAGTTAAAAGCGGAAGCCTAGACCATGTTCTTGGCAGTAAATCAGGAGATGAAAATGAATCGGAAGACACTGAGATGGTTGTTCACGGCGGGATTCCTGGCCTTGGTGCTGGGCGCCTGCGAGCAGCAAGGCCCCATGGAAGAGGCTGGCGAAAACATCGATGAGACGGTGGAAGAGGCCGGTGACAAGGTCGAGGATGCCACGGACCGGAACTGACATCCCGTGGTTACATGGACGGGTACGGTCGGCTGCGTCTGTCCGGCCTGTCTTATGACATTCACTTGATAGCAAAGGAGGTGCGCTCATGTTGAGCTGGGCTATAGCATTTTTGATCATCGCCCTGATAGCGGGGGTGCTTGGATTCGGCGGCATAGCCGGCACTGCGGCCGGAATTGCGGAGATTCTGTTCTTCGTCTTCCTGGTGTTGTTCGTGCTGGCGCTGATTTTCGGACGCATGCGTCGTCCACCGTCGGTCTGATACCACGGCATGGAAGCGTTCGCACATGGCCGGCATCGCGTTTGTCGAAAACGGTGAGCACCGGTTCCGGTCATGTGCGCAGGGAGGCAATGAATGGGGAGATGGCATGCAGGGCCTGAAACACCTGTGGATAAGGTCGGTCTGGCTGCTGTCCGCGGGTATTCTGATATTGCTGCTGGCGAGTCTTGGCCTGCTGATGTATGGCAGCTGGAAGCATGGCAAGCAACTCGATCCGATACAGCACCATCTTGGATTTCTCGCGGCTATCGAAACGGTGGAGACGTCACTGAGAAGCGTGTTGGTGGCTTTCCTGGAAGAAGACCGTGACTATATCGATCCCGAGCGGCTTTCCGAGCTGCAGGAGCACTTGGATGAGCTGATCGCCACCGGCGAATTCGAAATACAGGAATCACCGTCCAGTCTTAATCAGGTGCAAGAATACTTGCAACGCTTCGAGGGGGATTCACGCTACTACCTAGACGAAGCCCTGCTGATCCTTCGTTCCGTGCTGGCAGATGAAATCACGGCGCACAGCATGCTGGTGGAGAGGGTGCGGTCGTCTGTGGACCGGGAACTGCGCATCACCGTCGGACTTACCCTGGCCCTGTTGCTGGTGGCGGCCCCCCTGTGGTGGATGGTGCGCCAACGCATCCTCATGCCCATCGATAACCTGGGTAAGCTCATGACCCTGTTGTCACGCCGGGACTATACCCCGATGCAGATTCGTGGCGTGGATCCCATGCTGCAACCATTGGTGATCAACTACAACCGGCTGGCCGGGCGCCTGCTGGAACTGGAGAGTGAACGCCAACAGCGAGAGGAATCCCTGAGCGAGGACGTGCATCAGGCGACCTGTATGCTGTTGCAGCAGCAACGCCGGCTCGCGCAGGCAGAACGCCTGGGCGCGGTTGGTGAAGTGGCCGCCAGCGTGGCCCATGAGCTGCGCAACCCGCTTACCAGCATTCAGATGGCGCTGCAGAACCTCGTCCAGGATCTCGACGACCACGAGCACAAGGAACGGGTGGATATGGTCATTGCCGAGACCCGCCGCATCAGCCTGCAACTCAATGCCTTGCTGGAACGGGCGCGCCAGGAACCAGAACGGTTGCAGGAAGTGCGGGTCGACCAGCGCCTGGGCGAGTTGTGCAAACTCATCGGCTATCAATTGCACAGGAATATCAGGATCCACCTGGAGGTGCGTGATGGCGTCACCTGTAACCTGCCCGAGGGGCAATTCCATCAGTGCCTGCTTAACCTGATGCAGAACGCGGGGCAGATGCTGGGTGAAGACGGGGGTGAAATACGGCTGCGCGCAATGGCGGATGACGGTTGGCTGAGGCTGGAAGTGATCGATAATGGACCGGGCTTTCCCCGCGAATTGCTGGAGGCCCCGGTACGTACCTTTGTAACCTTTCGCGAGGGCGGCTCCGGCCTGGGCCTGGCGATGGTAAAGCGTTTCGTCAGCGATCTCGGCGGACGGATGCGGATTGAAAACATCGAACCCCACGGTGCCAGGGTCGAATTGACAATCCCCTGCGTGGCCGCGCATGACTGACACGATCCTGATCATCGAGGATGAAGCGCTGCTCGGCAGGGAGCTGGAGCGCCATTACAGCAAGGTGGGATGGAAGGCGGTGCTGGCGGATTCACTGACCGAGGCCCGCAAGCAGTTGCTGGGAAAGGGTCTGGCCCCGCTCGCGGTGCTCTCGGATATGAGCCTTCCCGATGGCAATGCCCTGGATCTCCTGGAAGAGTTTCGGGACGGAGCCAATGACACCGAGTGGGTGTTCCTGACCGGATATGGGAGCGTGGCGGATTCTGTCAGGGCACTACGGCTGGGCGCGATCGATTTCCTGGAGAAACCGGTGGATTTCCAGCGTCTGGACCTGGTGATGACTGGCGCCGTGCGCAGCGCCAGGGCGCATCGCCGGCTGCATGACCAGGCCAGCCACGCGAGTGAACGCTTCGGTACGGATTCGTTCGTCGGCGGCAGTGCTGCGGCGTCCAGGCTGAGGGAGATGCTGGGACGCTTGTGTGAGGTGCCATTTTCCGCGCTGGTGATCAGCGGTGAAACCGGTACGGGCAAGGGCGTGGTGGCCCGTATCCTGCACCATGCCGGAACGCGCGCCTCCGGTCCGCTGGTGGAAGTGAATTGCGCCACTCTGCCCCGGGATTTACTGGAGTCGGAGCTTTTTGGCCATGAAGCAGGCGCCTTTACCGGCGCGCGCGGCCGGCGGCGTGGATTGATGGAGCAGGCCGATGGCGGCACGTTGTTCCTCGATGAGATCGGCGAAATCGAAATGGGATTGCAAGCCAAGTTGCTCAAGGCCATCGAGGAAAAGTGCTTCCGTCGCGTCGGCGGGCATGAAGTGATCAGTGTGGACGTGCAGGTCGTTGCGGCCAGCAATCGCGATCTCGAGGAGAGTGTGCGTGTCGGCGAATTTCGCGACGACCTCTATCATCGGCTGAGCGTCGTGCGCCTTGAGCTTCCGCCCCTGCGCGAACGGATCGAAGATCTGGACGAGCTTGTACCGCTTTTCGTCAGGGAGTTCAACGCCAAGTCCGGGCGCAACGTCAGGATCATAACGGAATCGGTCTGGGATGCTTTGCGCAAGCATGAATGGCCCGGGAATGTGCGCGAGCTGCGTAAATGTCATCGAACGTTGTGTGCTTTTTTCCGAGAGCGAGGAATTCCCGCAGTATTGGCTTCAACTACCGGGTGCAGGTGCGGGGGTGGAGAATCCCCGCAAGGATGCGGAACCCGAGGGCATGCGTCGCGACGGTGACGCGATCCGGATTCCGCTCGATGGCAGTCTCGGCATCGAGGATATCGATCGTTATGTGATCGTGACTGCCCTGGAAATGAATCACCACAATGTCACCGCGACGGCGCGCGCCCTGAACACTACCCGCGACACCATCCGCTACCGGGTCCGCAAGTACGGTATCGCGATCCCGGACGAGAGCTGAGTCCAGTTCCCTAGGTCGTCACCAGAAGAACCCGGCTCGTGCTCCGCAATCCATGGGTACGGTGGCTGGCAGCCAGCCCCGGTCAGGCCGCCAGGCCGCTATGACGTAGCA
>DATHUT010000252.1:0-2662 GCA_035462005.1 Gammaproteobacteria bacterium
GCGGTTGTGGCACGAAGCCTTCGGGTTCCCGTAACGGGTTGGCCGGCGTCCAGCGTCGACCGTCGGTCTGCTCGAATACCGGTCCGCGCCAGTACCGCAGCGCCGGTGCCGGGATCTCGCCGGCGAATTCCACCCGGAAGGCGACCGCCTCCGACTGGGCCAGGGCGCTGATACGGCCCGGCTCCATTTCATTACTCAGGCCCGTGACCCCGCCGTGGGCGTCGCGGGGCAGGTTCCAGAGGGGGCCGGGGATGCGCGGGAACAGCAGGAACAGGATCAGCATCAGGGGCAGGGCCTGCAACAGCATGGACCCCGCCAGGCGCGCCGAAGCCGGCAGCGGCCGGCTGCCGGCGGGGTCGCTGAAGGCCACCCAGACGCTGGTGATCACCAGGGTGGTGGCCAGCAGGTAGAGGGCGGTGGGTACCGACTGGCTGAACAGCAGCTGCACGACGAGCAGAAAATAGGCGAGGAATATCAGCAGGTTCAGATCCCGCGGCCCTTTCAGCTCCAGGAACTTGAGGGCCAACAGCAGTACCAGCAGGGCGGAGCCCGCCTCGCGGCCGAGCAGGGTGCCGAACTGGGCGACCATGGCCGTGGTGGCGAGCAGCAGCAGAAGTAACCGCGTCCAGCCCCCCGGGGCCGGGCGCTGGCGCAGGCCCAGGTAGAGGCGCCAACCCACCACCAGCAGCCAGGCCAGGATGGCGGCCAGGGGCAGGCGCGGCAGGTGCGGCGCGGCGGTCAGCAGCAGCATCAGGGCCAGTGCCAGCCACAGGGCGCGGCGTGGATGCCAGGATATCGTGGCGGCGCTCATGACGGCATGCCCTGGGCCGCCAGGGCGCGCAGGCAGCGTTCGCGATGGGCCGGCCCCTGGTCCGGTTCCAGGCGGCTGGAAGGCAGGCGCAAGCCGTAATGTCGTTGCTCCGCGGCGGCGTCCAGCACCCAGCGACACAGCACCGACAGCCGCGCCTCGTCATCCAGGCCTGCCAGCGTCTCCCAGTCGAACCAGCATTCCTCCACCCGGTCGCCGCCGAACTCCTTGGTGAGCATGCCCTGGCCGCGGGCCACGGCTTTCCAATGCACATGGCGCAGGGAATCGCCGCTGTGGAATTGACGAAAGCCCCGGAAATCATCGCTGCCGCGGCCCTGGTCGCCGGCCTCGCTGGGCTGGCGCGGTGACTGGGGTGGGGGTGGTGCCTGCGCCGGGCGCGGATAGACCCAGGCCGCCTGGTCGAGGCGCAACCGCGTCCAGGCGCGGAACAGTCCAAGGGGAAAGCGGGTTTCCAGCAACAGGGTGCCGGCCTGCAGGCGCCCGCGCCTGGGCGCCTGGCGGGGCAACCACAGGGAGACGGTATGACCGGCGGGCAGACTGGCGATGCCTGGAGCGTCGGCCTCCAGCCAGGCGCGGATGGCGGGCCGTTCGCGGGTGTCGGGATTGTGCAGCCGCAGTTCGAACCCGGCCGACCCGCCGGCGAAGGCGTCACGACTTGCGCCGGCATGGACCTCCAGGCCGATGAGATTGCGATAGGTGTGGTAGAGAGCCACCTGTCCAAGCCCTGCGAGCAGGAAGGTCAGGCCATAGGCCAGGCTGTTGTTGTAGTTGATGGCACCCAGCAGCATGAGCAACAGCAACAGGGCGAAGCCCCAGCCCTGGCGGGTGGGCAGGATGAACACCTGGCGATAGGCCAGCCGCACCCGGCCCGCGTGGTCCGGCGTGGCGATGCGGCTGTCCAGGAACCAGTGGATCGGGTTGGCCAGGGTCATTTCAGGGAATGGCCAGCTCCAGCAGCGGCCGCAGTACCCGCGCCGGGTCTCCGTCCTCCCCGTCACGGCCGTGCAGCCGGTGGCCCACCACCCCGGGCAGCACCGCTTGCACATCCTCGGGCAACAGGTAGTCGCGGCCTGCCAGCAGGGCCCAGGCTCGGGCACCGCGCAGCAGGGCGAGGCCGGCGCGTGGCGACAGACCGGTGGCGTAGAGGGGGGATTCGCGGCTGAATTCCAGGAGCGACTGCACATAATCGATGAGGGCGGGGCTGGCATGGACGGTGGCGGCCTGCTCCTGCAGGGCGCGCAGGCCCGCCGTGTCCACCACCGGGAGCAGGGCCGCGGTCAGGGCGCGGCGGTCTGCCCCGGCCAGCATTTCCCGCTCCGCCGCGGCACCGGGATAGCCCAGCTCGATGCGCATCAAAAAGCGGTCGAGCTGGGATTCGGGCAGCGGAAAGGTGCCGATCTGGAAGGTGGGGTTCTGGGTGGCGATGACGAAGAAAGGGTCCGGCAGTTTGCGGGTCTCGCCCTCCACCGTGATCTGACCTTCCTCCATGGCCTCCAGCAGGGCGCTCTGGGTCTTGGGGGTGGCGCGGTTGATCTCGTCGGCCAGGATCAGCTGGGAAAACACCGGCCCGGGATGGAACTGGAAGCCGCCCGCCGCGCGGTCATAGATGGAGACGCCGAGGATGTCCGCTGGCAACAGGTCGCTGGTGAACTGGATGCGCTGGTAATCCAGCCCCAGACTGCGGGCCAGCACATGGGCCAGGGTGGTCTTGCCGACGCCGGGCAGGTCCTCGATCAGCAGATGACCGCGCGCCAGCAGGCAGGCCACCGCCAGGCGGATCTGGCGTTCCTTGCCGAGGATGATGGAGCCGACGCTGTCGAGAATCGCCTGTAG
>DATHUT010000253.1:0-2081 GCA_035462005.1 Gammaproteobacteria bacterium
CCCCCTGATTGCCCTTACCGCCACGGCCGATCCCCAGACCCGCCAGGACATCCAGCGTTGCCTGCGCCTGCAGGACGCCGCCTGCTACGTGGCGAATTTCGATCGCCCCAATATCCGCTACACGGTGCTGGAAAAGCACAAACCCTTCGATCAGCTATTGAAGTTTCTCGCCAGCCGGGAACAGGAAGCGGGCATCGTCTATGCCCTGAGTCGCAAGCGGGTAGAGGAGATCGGCGCAAAACTGGAGGCGCAGGGTGTGTGCGCCGGTATCTACCATGCCGGCCTGGCGGTGGAACACCGGCGCCATGTGCAGGAGGCCTTTCTGCGCGACGAACTGCAGGTGGTGGTGGCTACGGTGGCCTTCGGCATGGGCATCGACAAGCCCAATGTGCGCTTCGTGGTGCACTACGACATGCCCAGGAATATCGAGGGCTATTACCAGGAAACCGGCCGCGCCGGCCGCGACGGCCTGCCCGCCGAGGCATTGCTGCTGTACGGTGCCCAGGACGTGATGATGGCCCGCAGACTGGTGGAGGGCAACCAGAACCCGGACCAGCAGCGGGTGGAGGTCCACAAGCTCAATGCCATGGTGGGCTGTGCCGAATCCCTCACCTGCCGGCGTCGCGTGCTGCTCCATTACTTCGGCCAGCCCCAGGATATGGACTGTGGCAACTGTGATGTGTGCCTCGACCCGCCGGAGAAATTCGATGCCACCGAGGCGGCGCGCATGGCCCTGTCCTGTGTCTACCGGGTCGGTCAGCGCTTCGGCATGAAGCATGTCATCGACGTGCTGCGCGGCATGAACACCGAACGGATCCGCGGCCTTGGCCATGATCGCCTGTCGACCTACGGCATCGGCACCGACCACAGCGAGGACGAGTGGGGCAGCATCCTGCGCCAGCTCATTCACCATGGCTACCTGGTGCAGGACATCGCCCAGTATTCAGTGCTCAAGCTCACGGACGCGGCACGTCCCCTGCTGCGCGGCGAGGTCCAACTGCAGCTGGCCCGGCCACGGGTCAAAACCCGTGCAACAAAAGCCGCGCGTGCCAAGGGTACTCCCGTCGGGCCCCATGACGAGGCCCTGTTCGAGGCGCTGCGGACCCTGCGCAAGCGTCTGGCCGCGGAACAGGGGGTGCCGCCCTACGTGGTGTTCGGCGATGCCACACTGGTGCAGATGGCCGCCGCACAACCCCGGGACGAGGACGCCTTGCTGGCCATCAGCGGGGTAGGGGAGACCAAGTTGCAGCGCTATGGCAGTGAGTTCCTGCAGGTGATCCGTGAGTACCGGGAAAATATCGCCAGCCCGTCTGGCTGAACCCCCTGTGTCGAACTGCCCGGCGGCTGTTCGCGGCCAAGGCCGCTCCTACGGGATCGGTCATGCATTCACTACTGCTCGGTGCATGAACGATCGGTCACCATGACACTGGCTTCAGCCAGGCGAAAGGCCTGCTATACTGCGCCGGACATCTTTACTCCGGCAGGCCCCGCCCATCATGAAAAAACACCACGACCAACTCTGGGAAATCACCCTGCCCGATGATTGGGAAGTGGAGGCCGACGAGGATTCCGTCAGTCTCTACCACCCGGATGGTCCCGGCACTATTCAGATCAGCGCGACCCGTCAGGAAGAGGGTATCCGTGATGAGGACCTGCGCGAGATGGCCGCCGACCACCTGGAGGCGGGTGCCGAACTGGAAGAGGTGGAGCTGGGTGACTTCGATGGCTTCGTGCTGCGCTATGACACCGAGGGCGAATACTGGTGCGAATGGTACCTGAAGGCCGAGGATCGCCTGCTGTTCGTCACCTATGCCTGCGCACTGGAGGAAGAGGGCGAGGAAGAGGACCTGGTCGAGGCGGTGCTGGACACCCTGGCCCTGCACGACTGAGCGGGTATCCTGCGGCTTCGGGCCCGAACATGCTGAGTTACCGCCACTCCTTTCACGCCGGCAATCATGCCGATGTGCTCAAACACCTGGTGCTGGCCCGCATCCTTGCTTACCTGGTGCGCAAGGACAAGCCGCTCTGCTCTCTCGAGACCCATGCAGGTGCCGGAGGTTATGCCCTGCAGGGAGCGCAGG
>DATHUT010000254.1:0-11915 GCA_035462005.1 Gammaproteobacteria bacterium
AACACCGGCTCGCCGCCCACGCCCTTGAAGGCCCGTACCGGGGAGTTCACGCCACCGGGGATGTGCTGCTGGGCTTTGGCGAAGAGGTCGTGGGACTGGGTCATGGGGGTTCCTTGTGATGCAGTCTGGTGAAAGACCTGAAGTATGCCAGTGATCGGGGGCAGACTTAAGTCTGCCCCCGTTCCCAGCACCGGCATACGCCGGGATGACGGGATGACGGCGCCTTTCCTTATTTCTTTCGGAACAGGGCCTGGAAACGCGCCGCCGCGGCGCGCACATCCGGCTGGCCGAACAGGCCGTGGATCACCGCCAGCAGGTCGGCGCCGGCTTCCAGCAGCAGCGGGGCATTGCTGGCGGTGATGCCGCCGATGGCGCACAAGGGCAGGGCGAACTCCTGCCGTGCGGCGCGCAGCAGGTCGGGATCGGCGGGGGTGGCCCCGGGCTTGGTGCTGGAGGGGAAGAAACGGCCGAAGGCGAGGTAATCGGCGCCGGCCGCCGCGGCGGCGCGGGCCCGGTCCAGGTCCGCGTAGCAGGAGACACCAATGATGGCCTTGGGTCCGAGCCGTTCCCGGGCCGCCGCCGGGTCGGGGTCGTCGCGCCCGAGGTGTACGCCGGCGGCGCCGCAATGGACGGCCAGGTCCAGGTCATCGTTGATGATCAGCGGCACGTCGTGGGTTTCGCACAGGGCCTGCAGGGCGATCGCCTGGGCGCGGCGTAGCTGCGGCGGGGACGTCTTGTCGCGGTACTGTACCATTGCGGCCCCGCCGGCGATGGCGTGGCTGACGGTCTCCGCCAGTCGGTCCGGCGGGAGCAGGTCACTGTCGGTGATGGCATAGAGGCCGCGCAGCTCCATGTCAGTCCTCGTCGTCGACCTGGGCCCAGAACAGGCGGTTGGGCAGGTACTGGCCCATGCCCAGACGATAGCCATGTTTGAGGGTTTCCCAGGTGTATTCCTGGGCCTCGTGGATGGCGGTGAAGGGTTCCAGGCCCTGGGCCAGCAATCCGGCGATGCTGGAGGCCAGGGTGCAGCCGGAACCGTGATAACTCTCGGGCAGGCGCGTCCAGGTGAAGCTTTCCAGCAGGCGATGGTTGCCGTACAGCCGGTTGGTGACCTCGACGGTGTTCTCGTGGGTGCCGGTGATGAGCACGAACTCCACCTCGCGTTCCAGCAGGGCCATGGCGCAGGCATCCAGGCTGTCGGCCTCGGGGGCCAGCAGGCGGGCCTCGAGACTGTTGGGGGTGAGCACGGTGGTCAGTGGCAGCAGCAGCGTGGTCATGGCCTCCAGCACCTCCGGGTCCGCCAGTTCCGCGCCGTTGCCGGCGCGCAGCACCGGGTCCAGTACCACCGGCACATCGGGATAATCCACCAGCAGGCTGTGGATGCCCTCGACCACGTCGGCGCTGCCCAACAGTCCAATCTTGAACGCGGATATGGGCATGTCCTCCAGCACGGCGCGCGCCTGCTCGATGATCAGGCTGGCATCCAGGGGAACGTAACCCAGCACATCTTGGGTGTCCTGCACGGTCAGGGCGGTGACCACCGGGGCCGTGTGGCAGCCATGGCTGGCCAGCGATTCGATGTCGGCCTGAATGCCAGCACCACCGCTGGGGTCATTGCCGGAAAACACCATTACCACGGGGATGGGGGTGGGTTGCTCGGTCATGGGAGATGGGTTCGCTGTTGAAGTCTCGATAGAGATGGAGCCAGTGAAAGAATTGTACCACTACCCTGTGACTTGCAGGGACTGCCGGTACAATGGATGCAGGCGCCCACAGGAGCACGTTCAGATGAGTGATACAGGTTACAAATGCTATATGTGCGTGATTTGCGGTTTTATTTATAACGAGGAACTGGGTCTGCCCGAGGAAGGCCTTGCTCCCGGTACACGCTGGGACGACATTCCCCTGAACTGGGTCTGCCCCGAATGCGGTGCCGGCAAGGAAGACTTTGAAATGGTCGAGATCTGATTAACCTCAAAATCAGAAAAGCCTGAATAAGCTGCCATTCCCCTCATACATGGAGATGACGGCAAATTACGCAACCTGCGCTCGCCCCGTTCACTCCTTGTCTACACTTGGTGTGGAACGGCGACAGGCAAGCGAGGTATGGAGCAGGCGACGGGACAGTTTGGCGCAATGGTCGAGGCGGCACGGGAATATTGTGCCCTCATCGAACATGCGCAAGTTTCCGATCCTGCCTGGCTCGATAAACTGTTTCGCCTGCTGCCACGCCTGCACGCCGCCATCACGGCGGCGCATCCGGCGCAGGGCGAGGCCCTGCTGCCGGTGCATATCGATATCGATCAACGCTTTGAACTCTTCTCGCGCCTGCGCACGGAACTGGGCGGGCGCGACAGTTACTGGTTGGAATACGACAACGACAACGCCAACCATCCCCAGCACATGAGTGGCAGCCTGGCCGACGATCTCACCGACATCTATTTCGATCTCAAGCCCGGCCTGGAAATGCTGTCGCGGGTGAAGCCGGACAAGGTCCTGCGTTACTGGCGGCGCAGTTTCGAACTGCACTGGGGGCAGCACCTGGTGGATGCCGAGCGTCATCTGTACGCCCTGAAGGCGCAGCAGGGGTTTGGAGAGTGAGGCGGTGGCCCATGCTATCCTGTCCGCGAATCCATTGCCGGAGGAAAATCATGAGAAGGACATTCAATCTCCCGTGGCTGCTGGCCTTGCTGTGGCTTGCGTCCCCCTTGCAGGCGCAGGATGCGAACATCCCCTGGGGCCGCGCGGTCGCCCAGGAGGTGGAGTACACCCCACAGAAAGTAGTGTATGACGTGGCCGTGTTGTCACGGGGTGTCTTGGAGAATGTGCTCGACCGGGTGAGTTTTCTCAACAATCTCTATGGCGCGGATCCCTTCGATGCCGCCATCGTGGTGGTATTGCACGGTGACGAGATCCCCATGTTCGCAGTGGAGAACCTCGTTCGTTACCGCGACCTGATGGAGCGCGCCCAGAGCCTCACGGTGGCGGGCCCCGTCGAGTTTCGCATGTGTACCGTGGCGGCCCGCGCCCATGGTTATGCGCCCGGGGACATTCACGGTTTCGTGCAAATGGTGCCCATGGCGGATGCCGAACTCGTGCGGCTGCAGAGGGAAGAGGGTTATGCCTATATGCGGTGATCGCCGCTGGCCGGTCTTGTTGCTCGTGTTGCTGTGCACGGCATGCGGTGCGCCGGAGGAATCCACTGCGCCGGACCCGGCACCAGTAGAAACCCCCTATGGTGCCGTCAGCCTGCCTTTTCGCCTGCATCAGATCCCCGATGCGCCTGTGTACTTTATCGTGGGTGAGTCGGGCGTTCCCGATTCGGTGAACGAGGGGCATACCTCCAATGCGGGTTTCGTGGTTACGGAGGAGGGCGTGGTGGTGTTCGATGCCCTCGGCACCCCGGCCCTGGGCTACCGCCTGCTGCAGCGCATTCGCGAGGTCACCGACCAGCCTGTGCGCATGGTGGTGGTCAGCCATTACCATGCCGACCATATCTATGGGCTGCAGGCCTTCCGCGAGCATGCCGGCGCGCCAACGGTGCTGGCCCAGCGTCGTACCCTGGACTATGTGGGTGGCTCCACGGTAAGCCAGGGCGAGGACGCCGAGCGGCGCCTGGCCCAGCGCCGTGAGGCCCTGTTTCCCTGGGTGGACGAGCACACCTACATCGTGGCGCCAGACCGGGTCTTTGACCAGGAAACCTCCTTCGAACTCGGCGGCGTTCACTTCGAGGTGAAACACCTGGGTCCGGCCCATGCGCCGGGAGACGCCATCCTGCTGGTGCAGGAGTATGGGGTGCTGTTCAGCGGCGACGTGATCTACGGCGGCCGGGTGCCCTTCCTGGACAGTCCGGACACCGATAGCGAGCACTGGCTGGAGGGGCTGGAGTATATCGCCGGCCTGAAGGGGCAATTGCGTTACATCATCCCGGGGCATGGTGAGCTGGCGAAGGATGCCCAGCAGGCGGTGACGGCGACCCGTGACTACATCCTCTACCTGCGCGAGGTCATGGCCGCGGCGGTGCGCGACCTGGTGCCCTTCGAGGAGGCCTATCGCGATGCGGACTGGTCACGCTACCAGCACCTGCCCGCCTTCGAGGCCAGCAATCGCGGCAATGCCTACCGCATCTACCTGGAAGAGGAAGCGCGGTCTTTCTGAAGCGGGTTCCCCTCGTCATTGCGAGCGCAGCGCGGCAATCTCTGAACAGGCGACCACGCCAGGGAATCTCTGCTTTATTCGTCATGCCCGCGTAGGCGGGAATGACGGGCAGGCGCCTAGATCCGGAAGCCACCCAGGCGCTGCTGTAACCGTGAGGCCAGCTCGGCGATCTCTTCGCTGGCGTCCGCGGTCTGGCTGGCGTGCTGCGCGGTGGAACCGGTCACGTCGTTGATGGCCACCACGTTGCGATTGATCTCCTCGGCCACCGCGCCCTGTTCCTCGGCGGCGCTGGCGATCTGGGTATTCATGCTGTGTATGGTGGAGACCGCGCCGGTGATCTCGCGCAGGGCATTGCCCGCCTCGCCGGCACGGTCCACGGCCCGCTCGGTACTGGCCTGGCCCTCTTCCATGGCGGCCACGGCCGACTGGGCGCCGTTCTGCAGCTGGGCGATCATCTGCTGGATCTCGGTGGTGGCCTGCTGGGTGCGTTGCGCCAGGGAACGGACCTCGTCGGCCACCACGGCGAAGCCGCGCCCCTGCTCGCCGGCCCGCGCCGCCTCGATGGCGGCGTTGAGCGCCAGCAGGTTGGTCTGTTCGGCGATGCCACGGATGACATCCACCACGCTGCCGATGCGGGCGCTGTCGGCCTCCAGGCTATGGATGGCCTCGGCATTGGCCTGCACCCGACTGGCCAGTTCGCGGATGGCACTGCCCACCTCGGTGACCACGCGGCTGCCCTTGCCCGCCTGCTCGTCGGCCACCCGGGCCGCCTCGGCGGCATCGGCGGCGTTGCGCGCCACCTCCTGAACCGTTGCCAGCATCTGGTTCATGGCGGTGGCCACCTGTTCGGTTTCCGATTGCTGGGTCAGGATATCCCGATTGGCTTGTTCACTGGTGCCCGACAGTTGCGCCGAGGCGGAGGCCAGCTGGCTGGCGGCGCTGGCAATCTCCCGCAGCATGGCCCCCAGCTGTTCCTGGATGGCACCGGCACTGAGGGCCACCTGGCCGATTTCGTCATGGCTCAGGCAGTGCACCGGCCTGGAAAAGTCCCCCTCGGCCAGTCGTTTCAAGTCATCCACCAGCTGCCGACTGGGCCGCTGGATGGAATGATGGATGAACCAGAGGAAGGCGGGAAAGGCGATCAGCACAGCCACCAGCATGCCAGTCAGACTGGCCAGGATGCCACTGTTTTCCTCGTCGATGGCCTGCTGCAACAAGCGGGCGGTGTCGCGCGTCGTCTCGTCGCCGGCCAGGCGATCGGCCAGGGCCTGCAGGGACTGCAGGCCGTGCCAGATCTCGCTGAATCCGTACAGGGCCGAACCCACCACCAGTATGGTTCCGGTGCCGGCGATCAGCAGGATCTTGTTGCGTAGACTACGGGTAATCCATTTCATGGTGACGACACCTGTGGCGGGTTGTACAAGTCCGGGAATCCCGGTTTACTGGTTTGGGCAGGCCGCGATGCCTTCTCCCTGTCATGGTCTGGTTCATCGGCCCGGCGCCGGGAATTCTTGAGTCCGGGATGGGGGCTGTGGCAACCGGGAAGGACTGTGATTCGGCGCCGGCCCTTTTCGGGCGCTGCCTTATTTACGTCATCGGTTACGGGTACAATGCCGGCACTGGATTAGGGAAGGTAAACGGACATGACCTACGGAACTGACAAACATCGCGCCCGCGGCTTCACCCTCATCGAAGTAATGGTGGTGGTGGTGATCCTGGGCATCATGGCCGCCATCCTGGTGCCGCGCATCATGGACCGGCCCGAGCAA
Source organism: Gammaproteobacteria bacterium (assembly GCA_035462005.1). Taxonomy (GTDB): domain Bacteria; phylum Pseudomonadota; class Gammaproteobacteria; order DSM-19610; family DSM-19610; genus JAIVHA01. Next base: position 5,928 of record DATHUT010000254.1, read on the forward strand.
GCGCAGATCATCAAGGCCAAGCAGGATATCCGGGTCATCGAGTCCCAGCTCAACCTCTACCGGCTGGACAACTTCAACTACCCCACAACCGACCAGGGCCTGGAGGCCCTGGTGGAAAAGCCCACCCACGGCGCCGAGCCGCGCAACTACAAGCAGGGCGGTTATCTCGACCGACTGCCCGTGGATCCCTGGGGCAATCCTTACCAGTACCTGAGCCCCGGCACCCACAGTAGTATCGATATCTATTCCCTGGGACCGGACGGGGTACCCAGTGACGATGACATCGGCAACTGGAATCTGCAATAGGAGCCTGTCGGACTTGAGGCTGATCTCGGCAACTGCTCCATGCGTTGCCCTACCTCCTGCATCCATGCAGTCGTACTGCGCAGGCGGGAGAGCGGCTCAAATTTCCCTGATTTCTCGTTGCGTAGGTCTACTATGCGCCTCGAAATCATGAAAATTTGTTCTCGCTCTCCCACCTTGCTCGCCACGATCGCTCAAGTCCGACAGGCTCCTAGGTCCGCCAGATTTCGTAGCAGCGGCTTCACCCTCATGGAGTTGCTGGTGGCGCTGCTCATCATCGGCGTCATGGTCACCTTTGCCGGTTTTTCCCTGCGCGGCGACCCCTGGGCCGAGCACCTGCACGAGGAGACCCGCCGTCTGGCGGCCCTGCTGGAACTGGCCGCCGAGGATGCCCTGCTGGAGTCGCGCGAGCTGGCGGTTCGTTTCGAGCCGGATGGCTATCATTTCCTGCGTCTGCAGGAGGGCCAGTGGAGGGAGCTTGCCGAGGGCGTGCTGCGTCCGCGCACCCTGCCATCGGGCATGGAGCTGGAACTGCGCCTCCAGGAAGGCGGCCCGACCCTGGCCGAGGACGATGAGGAAAACCAGGACGCGCGTGCCGCCCCCCAGGTCTACATCCTTTCCAGCGGCGAGATGACCCCCTTCACCCTGCGCCTGGGCACGCTGGAGCGTGACTATCGCTATGAACTGCGCGCCGACCTGCTTGGCCGTCTGGAATGGGAGGGGCCACTGTGAGGGGCTTCACCCTTGTGGAGATCCTGGTGGCCATGGCCGTGCTGGCCGTGGGCCTGCTGGCGGCGCTCACCGCCGTCAACCAGCTCACGGTGAACGAAAGCTATTTGCGCGACCGTACCCTGGCAACCTGGCTGGCCCGCAACCAGCTGCTGGAAGCGCAACTCGAGGGGAACTGGCCGCAACCCGGCCAGAGCAAGGACGAAGCCGAATACGCTTCCCGCGACTGGCGCTGGCGCCTGCGTATCACCCAGACCCCGGAAGAGGACATGCGCCGCCTCGACCTAGAGGTATGGCGTTCCGGCGCGGAGGGCGAGCCCCTGGCGCGCCTGACCGGTTTCCTGGAGCGGCCCTGATGCGCAACCGCGGCTTCACCCTGCTGGAACTGCTGGTGGCCCTGGCCATCTTCGCCGTGCTGGCCACCACCACCTATGGCGGGCTGGTGAACATCCTGACCCAGCGTGCCGCCGTGGAACAGCAGGCGGAGCGCCTGCAGGCCCTCCAGCTCACCTACCGGCTGCTGGGACGGGAACTCGCCCAGATCTCCACCCGCGGCATCCGCGATATCCATGGCGAGCTAAAACCGGCCCTGCAGCTGGGTGGACAGCAGCCCGGGCTGGAGTTCACCCATGGCGGCTGGCTCAATCCCGCCGAGCGGCCGCGGGCGGTGCTGCAACGGGTGCGCTATGTGCTCGACCAGGACCGCTTGCTGCGGTTTTCCTGGCAGGTGCTCGACCGGGCCCAGGACAGCGAGCCCGTGGAACAGCGCCTGCTCGAGGAGGTGCGCGAGCTGCGGGTGCGCCTGCTGGACGAGAACAATGAATGGCACGAACAATGGCCGCCCGAGGCCTTGCTGCCCGGCCAGCCGCTGCCGGCCGCGCCCCGGGCCGCCGAGGTGACCCTGGAACTGGATGATCTTGGAGAATTGCGATGGCTGTTCCGCCTCGCCATCTGAGACATCCCGTCAGGCGGCGCCAGGGCGGCCTGGCGTTGATCACCGCCGTGATGGTGGTGGCCATGGCGGCGGTGGCGGCCACCGCCATGGTGGTCAGCCAGCAGCGTAGCCTGCATCGCACCGGCGGCCTGCTGCACGGCATCCAGGTGGAGGAGTATGCGGTGGGGGCCGAGGCCTGGGCCCGGGTGTTGTTGCGTCGCGCCGGGCAGGAGAACGGTTTCGATGCCCTGGACCAGGCCTGGGCCCAGCCGCTGCCGCCCATGCCGATCGAGGGCGGCGGCCTGCAGGGTCAGATCCGCGACGAGCAAGGCCGCTTCAATCTCAACAACCTCATCGAAGGCGTCACGGTGAATGCCAATGCGGTGCTCCAGTTCCAGCGCCTGCTGCTCCTGCTGGAGCTGGATCAACAGCTGGCCAATGCCTTGCTGGACTGGCTCGATCCCGACATCAACGCGCGTTTCCCCGAAGGGGCCGAGGACGACGCCTATCTCAACCGCGAACCGCCGTACCGGGCTGCCAACGGGCTGCTCGCACATGTCAGTGAATTACGCCTGGTGGCTGGCTACGAGGCCGAGGTGGTGGATCGCCTGCGACCCTATGTAACGGCCTTGCCCCAGGCCACCGCGCTGAATGTGAATACCGCCCCGGCCCTGCTGCTGGCAACCCTGGTGGAGGGCATGGGCATGGAGGAGGCAGAGGCCCTGGTACAGATCCGCGACGAGGAACCCTTCCAGAGCCTGGAGCAGTTCACCGCCCAGCCAGCCTTCGCCGGCCGGGAAATGCTGGAGGTACCGCTTACCCTGCGCAGCGAGTATTTCCGCCTGCAGGGCCAGGTGGCCGTGGGTGACGCGGAGGTATGGTTGAGCAGCCTGCTGCAGCGTGGTCCCGACCACCGGGTGCGGCTGGTCGCCCGCAACCGTATCCTGCCGGCTTTTTAGCCGCCGGTTCCGGTGCGAGGCATTGCCGGGCAGCCGGTTTCCGCCCCGGGGCTTTTCCGCTACGATGACACACGATTTTCCGGCCGGATGGCATGATGCGTAATACCTTGTTGATAGAGGCTACCGACCCGGACCTGCGCACGGTGCGCTGGGTGGCGTTCGATGCCGGCGGCGCCGCCCCGGATGGGGTCCGTGACGGCGGCCTGGAGGAGGCCGCCGTCGTGGCCGGCGGCCGCCGGGTGGTGCTGTTGGTGCCCGCCACGGAACTGCTGTTGACCCAGGCGCGGGTGCCCAGCCGGAATCGCCAGCGGGTGCTGAAGGCCGTGCCGTTCGCGCTGGAGGAACAGCTCGCCGCGGATCTCGACAGCCTCCATTTCGCCCTCGGTCCCGTGCGCGGGGAGGATCATCCCGTGGCCGTGGTGGCCCAGGCCCGCATGGACGCCTGGCTGGCGGCCTGCGCCGCCGCCGGCCTGCAACCCGATGCCCTGCTGCCCGATGCCCTGGCCCTGCCCCTGGCGGAACACCAGTGGACCCTGTACCTGGAAGACGGGCGGGCCGCCGTGCGCACCGGCTCCCTGGAAGGTTTCGGCTGCGAGCGTGCCAATCTGCCGCTGTTGCTGCGCCTGCGGGAGGAGAGCGAGGTGCCGCCGCTGCGCCTGTTGGGCGCGGCGGCCCCGGAGCTGGCGGAAGAAGGCTTTGAACTGCGCCAAGGGGATCCCCGCGATCCCCTGCTGGCCATGGCCGACAGCCTGTCCGGGGGCCTGCCCCTCAATCTGTTGCAAGGTCGCTACAGTCGCTCCGAACAGCTCGGTCGCCTGTGGCGGCCCTGGCGCGCCACGGCCGCCCTGTTGCTCGCTGGCCTGGTGCTGGGCAGCGTCTACTTGGGCATCGATTACTACCGCATGGGCCAGGAACAGGCCCGGCTGGAACTGGCCATTGCGGAGGTGTTCCGCCAGGCCCTGCCCGGGGCCACCCGCATGGTGAACCCGCGCGCCCAGCTGGAGCAGCGGCTGGCGGCCCTGGAGCGCGGTTCTGGTGGCGGCCAGGCGGATTTCCTTGCCCTGCTACGGCAGGCCGGCCCGGTGCTGCGCGGCACCGCCGGCCTGGATCTGCGCGGCGCAAATTTCCGCGATGGCACTCTGGACCTCGAACTCACGGTGGCGAACCTGCAGGTGCTGGATCAGCTCAAGCAGCAACTGGCGCAGGCGGGTGGGCTGGTGGCCGAGATCGAATCAGCCACGGCGGACGGGGAGCAGCGCGTGAAAAGCCGCCTGCGCATCGCGGGAGCCGGCTCATGAGGGAGTGGCTGGCGGGACTGGATCCGCGCGAGCGGCGCCTGGTGCTGGCCGGCGGCCTGGTGCTGGGCCTGTTGCTGGTGTATGTGCTGGTCGTCGATCCCCTGCTGTCCGCCTATGGGGAACGGGCCAGCCGGGTGGAGCGACAGCGGGCCGAGCTGGTGTGGATGCAGCAGACTGCGGCCCGTATCCAGCAGTTGCAGGCCAGTGGCGGCGTCCCGGGCGCGGGACTCGGCGACCGTTCCCTGCTGGCGGTGGTGGACGGCTCCGCGCGCGAGGCGGGACTGGGCGCTGCCCTGAGTCGGGTGCGTCCCGACGGCGCCCTGGCGGTGCGGGTCTGGTTCGAGGGCGTGCCCTTCGATGCCCTGGTGGAATGGCTGGGGCGGCTGGACCGCGAGTTCCAGGTGCAGGTGAAGCTCATCACCCTGGAACGCCAGTCGGAGCCCGGTCGGGTGCATGCCCAGCTGACCCTGGAGACGGCCGGTTGAAGATCCGCGCCGGGTGGTGGCTGTATGCCGTGTTGGCCTATCTGGGCTGGCTGCTGGCGACCCTGCCGCTGGCGCCGCTGGTGCAGGCTGCCCGGGAGGCCGGCGTAGCGCTGCACCTGCAGGGCGAGACCGGCACCCTTTGGCGCGGCGAGGCCCTGCAGCTGGTGGTGTCGGGCTTCAGCCTGGGCAATCCGAACTGGTCCTTCGCGCCCACGGCCCTGCTGCGTGGCCGCCTGGCCTGGGATCTGTCCTTCCGCGATGCCGACGGCGCCGCCATCGGCCGGCTGGCCATCGGACCCGGCGGGCGGCTGGAACTGCGCGAGCTGTCGGGCAAGCTGGCCGCCCGGCGCATCGGTCCGCTGTTGCCCATGCAGCCGGGTCTGGCCGGGGATCTGATCCTCGATGCCGTCACCCTGCAGCTGCGCCAGGGCCTGCCGGTGGCCGCGCACGGCCAGGTGCGTTGGCTCGAGGCCGCGCTCACCAGCCCCATGCCCTTCGTCATAGGAGCGGCTGAAGTGGAACTGCAAACCGCTGACGAGGATGCGGGCATCCAGGGCCACTACCAGGCCGCTGGACCCGACCTGGAACTACGTGGCCAGCTCTCGACCAGCGCCGTGGGCTATCGTACGGAAAGCCTGCTCACCCCACGCCAGCCACAACTGGCCAACTGGCTGCAGTCCATGGGCCTGTCGCGCGTCGGCAACGACTACCGCTTCGTGCAGGAAGGCAACTGGTAAGCGCCATCCGACACGACCTATGACCACAAGCCTCATCCTCACCGTCCCGGAACAACACGACCTGGTCGACCCCACCGTCGAACGTAATCCGCGTCGCCTGCAGCGCTGGCTCGACGAACTGCCGATCATGAATCTGCTGGCATCGGTGCGGCTGGTCGGCGACGCCCTCGAACCCCTCAACGAGCAGCGGGTGCCACCCCTGGAGCGCCTGGCGTTGCTGGACGCCTACCGGGTCACGGTACGCAAGCTGTTCATGACCGGTGGCCCCGCCGGCCTGCGCCAGCTGCCCATGGGCAAGACGGAACGGGTGCAGGCCATCGAAGGCCTGGAACGCCTCTGCCTGGCCCTGTCCGGCGGCTACAAGCTCGTGGTCAGGGCCTTGCATCGGGAAACGGGCAATCAGGTAGGTGCCCTGTTGCGCAGCCTGCAGGGGGCCATGGAGCAACTGGCCCTGGCCCTGGTGCACAGCTATCGCTATCACCGCCCGGTGCCGCCCTTCGTCTTCCTGGAAATGCATCAGCTCTATCGCCTGGTCCGTGCCCG
>DATHUT010000255.1:0-8958 GCA_035462005.1 Gammaproteobacteria bacterium
ATCGACTGGCTGGTGAGCGTACCCTGGAAAAAGCGCACCAAGATCCTGCACGACCTGACCCGTGCCGAGGCGGTGTTGGAAGAAGATCATTATGGCCTGGAGAAGGTCAAGGAGCGCATCCTGGAATACCTGGCGGTGCAGCAGCGGGTGAAGAAACTCAAGGGCCCGATCCTGTGCCTGGTGGGGCCGCCCGGCGTGGGCAAGACCTCCCTGGGCCGGTCCATCGCCCGTGCCACCAACCGCAAGTTCTCGCGCATGGCCCTGGGCGGCGTGCGCGACGAGGCCGAGATCCGCGGCCACCGGCGCACCTATATCGGTTCCCTGCCGGGCAAGATCATTCAGAACCTGTCCAAGGTGGGGGTGCGCAATCCCCTGTTCCTGCTGGATGAAATCGATAAGATGTCGACCGATTTCCGGGGTGATCCGTCCTCGGCCATGCTCGAGGTGCTGGATCCGGAACAGAACCATACCTTCGCTGACCATTACCTGGAAGTGGACTTCGACCTGTCAGACACCATGTTCGTGGCCACCGCCAATACCCTGAACATCCCCGGGCCACTGCTGGACCGCATGGAGGTGATTCGCATCCCTGGTTATACCGAGGATGAAAAGGCCAATATCGCCACCCGCTATCTGCTACCCAAGGCCATCACCAGCAATGGCCTCAAGGAAGAGGAAATCGCGGTCAGCGACGAGGCGATCCACGACATCATCCGGTACTACACCCGCGAAGCGGGGGTGCGTAACCTGGAGCGGGAGATTTCCAAGATCTGTCGCAAGGTGGTCAAGCAGCTGTTGCTGGAGAAAGATCTGGCACGTATCGAGGTGGAGTCGGAGAACCTGGATAAGTACCTGGGTGTGCGTCGCTTCCGCTATGGCCTTGCCGAGGAAAACGACCAGGTGGGCCAGGTGACCGGTCTGGCCTGGACCGAGGTGGGCGGCGAGCTGCTCACCATCGAAGCCACCGTGGTGCCTGGCAAGGGTCGGCTGATCCATACCGGACAGCTTGGCGATGTCATGCAGGAATCCATCCAGGCGGCCACCACGGTGGTGCGCAGCCGCAGCGCCGTGCTGGGCATAGAAGCGGATTTCTATCAGAAATACGACATCCATGTGCATGTGCCGGAAGGCGCCACACCCAAGGATGGTCCCAGCGCCGGGGTTGGCATGTGCACCGCCCTGGTATCCGCCCTGACCAAGATCCCGGTGCGTGCCGATGTGGCCATGACCGGGGAAATTACCCTGCGTGGCGAGGTGTTGCCCATCGGTGGTCTGAAGGAGAAGCTTTTGGCGGCCCACCGTGGCGGTATTACCACGGTGCTGATTCCGGAAGAGAACCGCAAGGATCTTGCGGACATCCCCGACAATGTGAAGGAAAAACTCGATATCCGCCCGGTGAAATGGATCGACGAAGTGCTCCAGGTTGCTTTGCAGCACATGCCGGTGCCCCTGTCTCCGGAAGAGGGCAAGGATGAAGAGGGCAAGGAGACGAAGAAGAAAACCCGTGCAAAATCCAAAACGGTACATGCACACTAGGGTTTGATTCCGCACAATATCCTGCCGCGTCAAGCTGTTTTTTTTGCCGAAAGCAGCTGGCGCGGCAGTTTTTCATTTGACATAAAATTGTTTGCCTTGGTATAAATACCGGCCTTGCTTGCGGGGTCTGTGCAGTCTTCTGCATACCATGGACACAAGATTGTCGCCCCATCGCTACCCCATCCAAATCATAAGGAAGCCGTACATGAATAAATCCGAACTCATCGATGCCGTTGCCAGTACCGCCGACCTCTCCAAGGCAGCCGCTACCAAGGCTGTGGACGCTGTTCTCGATACGGTTACCAATACCCTGAAGAACGGCGAGCAGGTAACGCTGGTGGGCTTCGGTACCTTCGAGGTGCGCGCCCGTGCTGCCCGCTCCGGCCGCAATCCCCAGACCGGTGAAACCATCAACATCAAGGCCTCCAATGCCCCCGCATTTAAGGCTGGCAAAGCACTTAAGGATGCCGTAAACTAGCGCGCCTGCTGGGGTGCTTAGCTCAGTTGGTAGAGCGTCGCCCTTACAAGGCGAATGTCGGGGGTTCAAGTCCCTCAGCACCCACCAAGGTTCTGGAGTGGTAGTTCAGTTGGTTAGAATACCGGCCTGTCACGCCGGGGGTCGCGGGTTCGAGTCCCGTCCACTCCGCCATACTCGAAAATGAAAAAGCCCCCGGCGCCACGGCACCGGGGGCTTTTTTTTGGGGTTGGGTTGCTGGCGGATCTGTTTGTTGTGAATCCTCTTGCGCCAGTCATTACCTCGATTTTCCGTAAAAAATGCTGGTATCATCAGCAACTTCGATTCTGCATCATTAGCGGTGCGCGCCATGCCGGGGCTTGTCCCGGGTTTTCCGCGCCTCCAGCAGATCAGCCCTGATAGCGTCAGGCTGCCAGGGTAGCCAACAACAAACATCGAGAGTCATCAACATGCTGCAAGCCATTCGTGACCGCATCACCGGCTGGATCGCCTGGTTCATTGTCGGCCTCATCGCGCTTACCTTCGCCCTGTGGGGTGTCGATTCCTATCTGAACGATGACACCACGGCCTATGCCGCCAAGGTGAACGACGTGGAGATCAGCGAGTCGGCCGTGGCCCGTGCCATGCAGCGTCAGCGCATCCAGATGCAGCGTCTGCTGGGCGAGGATTTCGAACCCGGCATGATCGACGAGAGCCTGCTGCGGACCAATGTCCTGGAGGGCCTGATCCAGAAACAGTTGCTGATCGAGATGGCCGAGGAAGAAGGCTTTGCCATCAGTGATCAGTTGCTCGCCGCACGCATCCAGTCGATTCCCGATGTGCAGGAGGATGGGGTGTTTTCCCGCGATCGCTATGAAATGCTGCTGCGCCAGCAAGGGATGTCGCCGGCGGGTTTTGAAATGGACCTGCGTTCCGATCTGCTGACAAACCAGATCACCAGCGGATTCAATGCTACGGTCGGAATCAGCGAACCGGAACTGGTCGCCATCCATGCCCTGCAAATGCAGCAACGGGAAGTGGAATACTTGCTGGTTTCCGCGGCCCGGATCGCCGAGCGCTTCGAACCGGATGATGAGGACATCATGCGTTATTTCGAGGCCAACCAGGAAGCCTTCCACGCGCCAGAGCAGGTGCGGCTGGAATACCTTGAGATCAGTCGTGATGATGTGGCCACGGAGATACCCGTGGACGAAGAGGCAGTACAGGCCTATTACGAGCAGAACCTGCAGGCCTATGGCCGCGAAGAACAGCGCCGTGCCCGGCACATCCTGATCGAGGTGGCAGCCACTGCGGATGAGGACGAAGTGACCACGGCACGGGAGCGGGTCCTGCAGGCACGGGAACGAATTCTGGGCGGCGAGGATTTCGCCGCCGTGGCGGAGGAGATGTCCGATGACCCGGGCTCGGCTTCCCGGGGCGGAGATCTGGGCCTTTTTGGCAAGGGGATGATGGTGCCGGAATTCGAGAGCGCGGCCTTTGCCCTGACACCAGGTGAGCTTAGCGAACCCGTTCGTTCCCCCTTCGGATTCCACCTTATCGAAGTTACTGATATCGAAGCCGGTGATGTCAAGCCACTGGAAGAGGTGCGCGGCGAGATCATCGCCAGCCTGCAGGACTACGAAGTGGACACCCTGTTCATGGATCGGGCCGAGATCCTGGCCAATACCAGCTACGAACATCCCGGCACCCTGGGTGAAGCGGCTTCCCAGCTCGATATCGAGACCAGGGAGTCGGACTGGATCAGCCGCGAGGGCGGCGAAGGGATCGGCCGTTTCCCGGGTGTCGTGACCGCGGCATTCGGCGAGGAAGTCTTCGAACGGGGAAATAACAGTGATCCCATCGAAGTGGAGCCGGGGCGGCTGTTGGTGGTGCGCCTTCTGGATCATAAGCCAGCCCAGCCCCGGCCTCTGGAGCAGGTGCGCGAGGAAGTGGTTGCGGCCCTGCGTAACGAGCATGCACGCGCCACGGCAGAGCAACGAGGCCAGGCTTTGCTGGAAAAGCTGGCAGGTGTCGAGGCCATGGATACGCTGGCCGATGGCCAGGTGGTGCAGTACCAGGCACCGGTAACCATCCAGCGAAATGTGCGCAATCACCCCGCCGCGGTCGTGTCGGAGGTTTTCCGCATGCCTCGCCCCGCTGAAGGTGAATTCTCACGTAGCGGCCTGTCCCTGGACAATGGGGATTATGTGGTGATCCGTCTCAATCGGGTACGGGATGGGGATGCGGCCCAAATGACGGATGCGGATCGTCAGCAATTACGCCAGGGCCTGATGAGCCTGTATGGGGCGGCCGAAGTAAATGCCCTGCTGCGTGAGCTGCGGGCCAATGCCAAGGTGGTGATCGCGGACGATCCACAACGCTGATGCGTCGGCGCATGCCGAATGTGCATGGCGGGGTGCCCATATGAAGCTGCACTGGAAAATCCTCATCGCCCTGCTGCTGGCCCTTGTGGCCGGTCTGCTGAGCGGAACCGAGGGCCGTTGGCTCGGCATCCACTTCTACGCGGTATACGGCTTCATGGGCACCCTGTTCATGAATGCCCTGATGATGATCATCGTGCCGTTGATCATGTCCTCCATCATTTCAGGCATCGCCGGTGTGGGCGAAACCCACGCCCTGGGACGGCTTGGCCTCAAGACCATGGCCTTTTATCTCATCAGTGGCCTGCTGGCGATCCTGGTGGGACTGGCCATGGTGAATACCCTGCAGCCCGGCCTCATCGCTGGCGAACCGGCGCAGCAGGTGCTGGGGCTGAGCGAGGAGGAGGCCGCGGCGGCCCGGGAACGGGTGCAGGTGGGAGAAGACACTGCCATCAGCGATGTGTTCCTGCGCATGGTGCCGCCCAACGTCATCGCCGCCGCCGCCAACGGCCAGATGCTGGGGCTGATCTTCTTCAGCCTGTTGTTCGGCTATTTCATGACCCGTATCGAGGGCACGCGTTCCCAGCAGCTGCAGGAATTCTGGCAGGGCCTGTTCGAGGTCATGATGCGCATCACGGACTGGGTGATCCGCTTCACGCCCTACGGGGTGTTCGGCCTGGTGGCGAAGGTGGTAGCGGAGACCGGCGCCGAGCAACTGGAGGCGCTGGCCATCTCCCTGGGCACCTTCACGCTCACGGTGCTGCTGGCGCTGGCTTTCCACCTGCTCATCACCTTGCCATTGCTGTTGCGCTTCGTGGCGAGGGTCAGCCCCTGGCGCCATTTTCAGGCCATGGCACCGGCACTGCTGACCTCCTTTTCCACGGCGTCTTCCTCGGCCACCCTGCCACTGACCATGGAGTGCGTGGAAAAGAACGCAGGGGTGTCCAACCGCACCAGCAGTTTCGTGTTGCCCCTTGGCGCCACGGTGAACATGGACGGGACGGCGCTCTATGAGTGCGTGGTGGTGATGTTTCTCGCCCAGGCCTATGGCCTGGAGATGAGCCTGGCAACCCAGTTCACGGTGGTGTTGCTGGCCCTGTTGACCTCCATCGGCGTGGCGGGTATTCCCGCCGCCAGCCTGGTGGCCATCGCCATCATTCTCAACACCGTGGGCCTGCCCATCGAGGCCATCGGCATGATCCTGGTGGTAGACCGGATCCTGGACATGTGCCGCACCTCGGTGAATGTGTTCAGCGATTCCTGCGGTGCGGTGATCATCGGTCGCTCGGAAGGGGAGCAGGGGATCCTGCAGGAGCGAAAATAATTCTGACCCGGCAGGAGTTCCGCGGACTATTCCTCGTCGAGGTCCAGCGGACCCATGCCGATGATGTTGTAGCCCGAATCCACGTAGGTGACTTCACCGGTAATGCCGGCGGCCAGGTCGGAACAGAGGAAGGCGGCGGCGTTGCCGACCTCTTCGATGGTCACATTGCGGCGCAGGGGCGAGATGCGTTCCACGTGGTCGAGCATCTTGCGGAAATTACTGATTCCGGCCGCGGCCAGGGTCTTGATGGGGCCGGCGGAGACGGCGTTAACGCGGATACCATCGGGACCCAGACTCTGGGCCATGTAGCGAACATTGGCCTCCAGGCTGGCCTTGGCCAGGCCCATGACATTGTAGTTGGGCATGGCACGCTCGGCACCCAGGTAGCTCAGGGTCAGCAGGGCACCGTTGCGGCCTTCCATCATGCGGCAGCCGGCCTTGGCCAGGGCGGAAAAGCTGTAGGAGCTGATTTCGTGCGCCACCCGGAAGCCATCGCGGCTGACGGAATCCAGGTAGTCACCTTCCAGTTCGGCACGCGGCGCGAACGCCACGGAATGGACGATGATGTCGAGGTGATCCCAGTAGTCGTCGAGATGATCGAAGACCGCCTCGATTTCCTCGTCGCTGGCCACATCGCAGGGGACGGTCACTTCGGAATCGAGTTGGGCGGCCATCTTCTCCACTCGATCGCGCAGTTTGTCGTTCTGGTAGGTGAAGGCCAGTTCGGCACCTTCACGATGCATCGCCTGGGCGATACCCCAGGCGATGGAACGGTTGCTGGCCAGCCCGACGATCAATGCACGCTTTCCACTCAGAAATCCCATGTCCATTCCTTTCCGCTTCATTCTCGAATCGTACGCCCTGGCGACTGCTTGCCCTGGCGGCTCACTGGGGAGCTAAGGTACCGGAAAACCCCCGTGGGGTGAAGGGTGTGAGGTGCAGGCCAGTTGGCTTATCCACGATGCCGGTTTTATGGCGTTGACAGGAGCACTGGCCATGGGCAGGCTGCAAGCAGCCTCTTGCCAGGGCCGGGTCTCGACCTGCTTACCACCCTCCTGCTTGACATGCCTATGAGTTCAACCCTGCTGAGCGTGATCGGACTGCAGACCTGCCTGGGTACCGGGACCCGAGTCGTGCGCGCCGTTGACGGGGTGAGTTTTCATCTCCAGGCGGGCGAGACCCTGGCGCTGCTGGGTGAGTCCGGCTGTGGAAAATCCATGACGGCATTGTCCATCCTGCGCCTGCTGCCACCCGCGGGCCATATCGTCGGCGGCCAGGTACGGCTGCATGGCGAGGACCTGCTGGCCCTGCCCGAGGCGGCCATGCGCGGCGTTCGCGGCGGCCGCATTGCCATGATCTTCCAGGAACCCATGAGTTCCCTCAACCCGGTACTGACCGTGGGACAGCAGATCAGCGAGTCCCTGCATCGTCACCAGGGCCTGCGCCGCGAACGCGCGAGCCGGCAGGTGCTGGAGCTTCTCGATGCGGTGGGCATCCCCGATGCCCGGCACCGCCGGGACGCCTACCCTCACCAGCTTTCCGGTGGCATGAAGCAGCGGGTGATGATTGCCATCGCCCTGGCCGGCAACCCGGAACTGCTGATCGCCGACGAACCCACCACGGCCCTGGATGTCACCATCCAGGCCCAGGTGCTGGAACTATTGCGGGAGCTGCAGCGCGACAGGGGCATGGCCCTGTTGCTGATCAGTCATGACCTGGGGGTGGTGGCGGGTATGGCCGACCGGGTGGCGGTCATGTATGCGGGGCAGATCGTGGAGCAGGGGTGGCGCGGCGACTTCTTTGCCGCACCACGGCATCCCTACAGTCGGCGACTGTTCGAGGCCCTGCCGGACCTGCACAAGCGGGATCGACCGCTGAGCCAGATCCCGGGCACGGTACCCAGCCTCGACCAGGCGTTTGCCGGTTGCCGTTTCGCGCCCCGCTGTACGCGGGCCTTCGATCCCTGCCACCACCAGCCTCCCCGCTGGATCGCCAACGGGGAACAACAGGGGGTGCGCTGCCATCTGGCCGATCCCGTGTTTGGTATGACTACCAGTCATGTGCAATCCGCCCCGGAAATGACGAACCCTTACTCGACGCCCGTACCCACGCACCAGCATCCACGTGACCTGCGGGTCGTCGACCTGAAAGTGTATTTTCCCGTCGCCTCCGGACTGTTCCGCCGCGCGCCGGAACAGGTACGCGCGGTGGATGGTGTACGACTCGAGGTGTCCGCCGGCGAGACCCTGGCACTGGTGGGCGAGTCCGGCTGCGGCAAGACCACGCTGGGCAAGGCCATCCTGCAACTGCCCCGACCCACGGCGGGGCAGGTGTACTTCGGTGACCTGGAATTGACCGCCCTGGGTGGTGAAGCCTTGCGCCGGCAGCGCGCCCATGTGCAGATGATCTTCCAGGATCCCCTGTCTGCCATGAACCCGCGCCTGCGGGTGCGGGACATCGTCGCGGAAGGCATGCTCGCCCAGGGCATCGGTGGCAATCGTGCCCGGCGCGAGACCCGTCTGCGGGAACTCATGGAACAGGTGGGCCTGCGGCCGGAACACCTCGACCGCTATCCGCATGAGTTCTCCGGCGGCCAGCGCCAGCGCATCTGTATTGCCCGGGCCCTGGCGGTGAATCCCCGTGTCATCGTGTGCGACGAACCGACCAGTGCCCTGGATGTTTCGGTGCAGGCGCAGATCCTGAACCTGCTCAAACAACTGCAGCAGGACTTGGGGCTCTCCTACCTGTTCATCACCCACAACCTGTCGGTGGTGGCCTACCTGGCACACCGGGTGGCGGTCATGTATCTGGGCAGGATCGTGGAGGAGGGGACGGTGACGGAGGTGCTGGAACAGCCCGCCCATCCCTATACCCGCACCCTGCTGTCGGCGATTCCGCGGTTGGATGTCGGCAGCGGCCGGGAATCGATCCGCCTGGAAGGCGACCTGCCCTCGCCGCTGCATCCCCCGGCAGGTTGCCATTTCCATCCCCGTTGCCCGCAGGCCATGGAACGCTGCCGCCTGGCCTATCCCGGCATAACGGAACGATCCGCTACGCATCGGGTGCGCTGCCTGCTGTACGATCAGGACCTTGCGCGAGCGAAATCCCCAGCCTGAAAATGGATTTACCCTGTCTGGGGGATGCTAAACTCCCGTCTTTTGTGGCCATGCACCAGCAGGTAAGGTCGGCACAGGCCCATGCCCACCGGCGGGTGTCGGCCGCAGGGATGCGGCCGTCAAGCCTACAGGGATGTATTCACGGCG
>DATHUT010000256.1:0-5251 GCA_035462005.1 Gammaproteobacteria bacterium
CATCGTACCCGCCGCGCTGGGTTTCAGCGTACCGGACAGTGCCCAGGTCGCAGCGAGCCACCCCGGCGTCATGAGCGCCGGTGATGCCGGAGCTTCGCGCCGGGCCTGGGCGGGCCTGCTGTTGGGCTGCATGGTGGTATACGGCATCCTGCCCAGGCTGTTGCTGCTGGGCGCGAGCCAGGCCCTGCTGGTTCGCGCGCGCGGGCGCTTCCGACTGCCCTTGTCCGATCCCTACTATATCGGCCTGCGCAACCGCCTGATGCCCGCCACCCGGCGCTTCGGGGTGGTCGACCCGGACCGCCACCAACGCCCTGCCGCAGTTCCCGTGAACCCGATCGCCACCGACAGCCGCTTGCCCGATAACGCCCTTTTCACCGGCATCGAACTGAACCCGGACCAACCCTGGCCGCCGGGGGGCATCCCCGCGGAGAATGACCTCGGGACCGTGAATGACGGGCCCAGCCAGCACCGGGTAATGGATGCGCTGGCAAAGTCCGGCGCACGCCCGCTGGTAGCCGTGATCCCTCTGATGCGGTCCCCGGACCGCGGGCTGGAAAGACTGCTGAGCACCCTCAAGGCCCGGTCCAGGGGCCCCCTGTACCTGGCATTGAGTGAAGCTGATACCGATGGCAGGTCTATCGATGCCAATGGGCGCGAGCGCGACTGGTTTCGCCTCGCCGCCGGCCTCGGCATCGGCGCCGACAGCATTATCCGGCTGCGCTACAGGCCGCGGCGTTGGGACGAGCGCCCGCGTGCCGAGCCCTCCCCCGGAGCACAGGGCCATGAATAACGCGGCCATCACGGAAACACCCATCTCCATCGCCGTTGTCGGTCACAGCAACACCGGCAAGACCTCGTTGTTGCGGACCCTGCTCAGGGACAGCCGTTTTGGCGAGGTTTCCGCCAGCCCCGGCACCACCCGCCATGTGGAGGGCGGCTCCATCCTGGTGGCGGGCGACCCCGTAATCGATATCTACGACACCCCGGGCCTGGAGGACTCCATCGGCCTGCTGGAAGCCATTGAAAAGTCCGCGCCCGCAGGAGAGCGCAACCGCCTGCAGGTCTTTCTCGAGCAGTTACCAGACGACTCGGCCTTCGACCAGGAGGCCAAGGTCATCCGCCAATTGCTCAAGGATGACCTGGTGTTGTATGTCATCGATATCCGGGAACCCCTGCTGGGCAAGTATATCGACGAGCTGAAAATCATCGCCATGGCGGCGAAACCGGTGATCCCGGTGCTCAATTTCATTGCGGAGGGAAACACACGGCTGGCGTCATGGCAGCAACAGCTCGCCGACCTGGGGCTGCACGCCGTCGTCAGGTTCGATACCGTAATTTTCAATTTCGAGGATGAAAAGCGGCTCTACCTGAAAATCCAGGCCATGCTCACGGGGAAGCACGACTCGATCCAATCGCTGATCGACGACCGCCAGCGGCAGTGGGATGAACAGGTCGCGGCTGCCCGTCGCGCCATTGCCGACCTGCTCATCGAGGTGGCCGCGTTTCGATTCAGCACCAGCGCCACCGGGACCAATGGCGACCAGTCGATGGCAAGGGAGAAGGAATACTTTTACCGAACCATCCGCAAGGCCGAACAACACACCGTCAGTCTGCTGCTGACATTGTTCCACTTCCACCCCGATGACGTCAAAAGCGAGCAACTCCCCATCCGCGACGGTCACTGGAACCTGGACCTGTTTGACCGGGAAAACCTCAAGACCTTTGGCCTCAGCGCCGGCAGCTATGCTGCAAAGGGCGCCGCGATCGGCGCCGGGATCGATGTCTTCACCGGCGGACTATCCCTCGGCGCGGCCTCGGCGCTTGGCGCCCTCGCCGGCGTCACTTGGGGCACCGGTAGGCGCTTCAGGAATGAATTGGCCAATCTGGTGAACGGCAGGCGTTTTATCTGCGCCGACGACAACACCCTCAAAATCCTCTTTCTGCGTCAGCGCCTGCTGTATGAAAGCCTCCAGCACCGCGGCCATGCCGCGCAGCGGCAGCTTGACCTTGCCTCCGGGACGACGGGCGCACTGCCCGACCACTGGGATCAATGGCTGCAACAGGCACGGCAGCACCCGGAGTGGTCTTCCCTCAACGTGGGAGAGGACAAGGAACCCGCCAGAGCCAGGGAGAAACTGGTGATGGACATCACCAGGTCACTGGGATAAAAATCGGCGCCGACCCGTTGCGATCCGGTTGATTCACGACCGGCTCCTAAAGTTCCGCGAGCTCGGCGCCCATGCGCTTGCGCAAGGTGGCATCGGGCAGGCGTCCCGTAACGGCGCCCATGTTCTGCCGCATGTGCTCCACCTTGGAGGTGGCCGGTATGGCGCAGGTGACGGTCGGATGGGAAACGATGAATTTGAGAAACACCTGCGCCCAATTCCGGCAATCGATCTCCGCCGCCCAGCCGGGCAATGGTCGGTTGCGCACACGATCAAACAGGCTGCCGCCGCGGAAGGGACGATTGATGATGACAGCAAGACCGCGTTCCCGCGCCAGTGGAAACAGACGCCGCTCGGCCTCACGATCCAGCACATTGTAGGTGAATTGCACGAAATCCAGTGGCATGCGCTCCATAATCTGTTCCATGTCCTGGTGACGACGGCCATGTGAGGTAGTGATGCCGATATAGCGAATGCGGCCCTCTGCCTTCCAGGCCTGCAGAGTCTCCAGGTGCGCTTCCCAGTCCAGCAGATTATGGACCTGCATCAGATCAAAGCGTGGCAGGCGCCACAATTCCCGGGAACGCTCCATCTGCCGCTTGCCCATCCCCTGTCCAGGGGTCCACACCTTGGTGGCGGAGAACAGTTGATCGCGCTCGTGCACCTGTTCCAACAATTCACCCAAGACCGCCTCGGCCGTGCCATACATGGGCGAGGAATCGATAAGCGCGCCGCCCCATTCGAAGAAGGTCCGCAGCACCGGGAGCAGCGGCGCCATGCTGACGGGATCACGATTCACATTGAAGGTGATCCAGGTGCCCATGCCGATCACCGGCAAGCGCTCGCCGCTGGAGGGGATCGTGCGTTCCAGCAACGAGGCCGGTGCGGAGTAACCCGGGCGCAGTGCGGCCAGCGCGACCAGGCCAAGCAGGAAATGTCGACGATTCATACGGGAACCCGTCAAGAAAACACTCCTCGCTGTCAAGAGCCTGTAGTCAATGGTGCGGAGAATGAACAAAATCCGGACCGAGATGGGGATGTACGGGGCAGGCATTGACGCACAGGAATCCTTGCCACTCGAAAAACACACTCCGGTGCTTGCCGTGGACATGCCATGCCATGGAGAATAGACGAAAGCAGCAGTGGATTCAGGTGCAACATGCAAAACACATGGAAAGAGAGTATCTATCGACAACGCGAGGAACTGGCCAGCATCCTGCGCGAACCCCTGGAACGGTTGGCGGAACAGTGCGTACCCGCCTGGGGTGATCGGGAAAAACTCAATGAGTTGCTACTTGCGGGCTTCCCCCGTGTCCCTCATTGCACCTATCTCTACTGCGTCGACACCAAGGGCCTGCAGATCTGTGACAATATTGGTGCCTCTGGCCTGGCACCGGACCATTTCGGGCGCGATCGTTCCCAACGCCCGTATATGCAGGAATCGGTGCCGGCCTGGGGATTCCTGCTATCCGACGCCTATATCAGTCTGCGCAAACATCGCCCCTCCCTCACTGCCCTGCAAATCGTCCGGGATGGCGAACACACCCTCGGCTTTCTCGGTGCCGATTTCGACTTGCGCAACCTGCCGGTAACGTCGGAACTCTACGAGGAGCCGGGGCAGTGGCGGCAGGTAAAGGGCGATCCCGCTATCCGCGGCCAGGTATTCCAGCAGTGCCGCATCGACAGCCCCATGGATCGCCACATGGACCAGGCCCTGTCCATCCTGGAGGAACTGCTCACCCAGCGCGGGGTGTTCCAGTGCCAGATCCATTTTTCCAGCAGCCAGGCCACCATCTGGCGCGTGGATGACCCCTTCCGCTATCGCATCCTGGATCATGAGGCCCTTAATGACCCGGATATTTGTCTGGTATTCCCCCGCGAACCCTATCCCGCCAATGCGGAAATCCCCCGCAAGGACATCAGACGTATCCTGGACACCATGCGCTACCTGCGCGAAGCGGATCCCAACATCTACCTGCGCACGGCCTCCATCAATCTCTTCAACGGGCTCATCAGCCTGACCTTTTCCTGTGACGGTTCCCATTACATGCCTCATGTGGAATTTCTGCTCAAGGATCGCTCCTTCTGGTTCTAGGACTTTTCCGCATACCCGTTCACAAAAATGAAAACCGTGCTGCCGGAAACCCAACCGGCGTCACAGAACCCCTGCCCCTCATCCTGCAAACTGCGTGCAACCTTTCCGGCGGTCGTCGGAAAGCCGCCCCGACGCATTCGGCGGAGGGCGGAAACCGGATTCCAGGGGACATTATGAAGTACACATCGCATTGCATTGTTTCAGGCGCCCACCGGCGCCTCGCTCAGGCCATATTCGTAGCCGCTGCCATCACCTTTTCGACCCTGAGCGGCCCTGCCAGCGCCGCTCCGCCAGAGCAAAAGCAAGGGAAATGGGCCGAGGGCCGTATCCTGGTCAAGGGTGTGCCCGGTCTGTCCGATAAACGCATGGCGCAGATCCTCGAACGCCAGGGCGGCGTGTCCCAGGCGAAGATCCATGGCATCGGCGTCCACATGGTACGGGTACCGGCCCATGCGGAGGAACGCATGGTGGCCGCGTTGGCGCGCAACCCCCACGTACAGTTTGCTGAGCTGGACATGCTGGTGGCGCCGGGTGAATTCATCCCCACAGACCCGCGCTACAAAGATCAGTGGCATCTTCCGAAGATGGGTGCCCCCAGCGCCTGGAATAGCGTATCCGGCGACGGCATCACCATCGCCATCCTGGACACGGGCGTGGATCCCAACCATTTCGACCTGGCCAACAAGTTGCTGCCGGGCTACAACGCCGCGGATGGTGGTAGTGACTGGTCCGACATCAATGGCCATGGCACCGCCGTGGCCGGGGTGGCCGGCGCCATCGCCAACAACGGGGCCGGCGTGGCTTCGGTGGCCTGGGGCGCAACCCTGCTGCCCATTCGGGTAACCAATCGCAGCGATGGTTATGCCTATTTCAGCGACATTGCCCGCGGCCTCACCTGGGCCGCCGACCAAGGCGCGCGGGTAGCCAACATCAGCTATGGCGCCACCCCCAGTTCCGCCATCTCCAGCGCCGCGCGCTATATGAAGAGCAA
>DATHUT010000257.1:0-7966 GCA_035462005.1 Gammaproteobacteria bacterium
GAACTGGACACCGTGGCCTCCGAACTGGCCCGTCGTGGTTATAGCCTGGACACCACCCGCCTGGACGCGCTGGAGCAACGTCGCAAGGACCTGCAGGTGCGCACCCAGGAACTGCAGGCGGAACGCAACAGCCGCTCCAAAAACATCGGTAAGGCCAAGGCGGCCGGAGAGGACATCGCGCCTCTGCTCAAGGAAGTCGAAGGCCTTGGTGAACAGCTCAAGACGGCAGAACAGGAACTCGCCACCTTGCAGCAGGAACTGGATGACATTCTCATGGGGATTCCCAACAGTCCCCACGCCTCGGTGCCGGATGGCAAGGATGAAACCGCCAACCAGGAAGTGCGTCGCTGGGGCGAGCCGCGCAAGTTCGATTTCGAAATAAAGGATCACGTGGACCTGGGTGAGGGTCTGGGGCAGCTGGATTTCGCCGCTGCCGCCAAGATCTCCGGGGCCCGGTTCAGCGTCCTGCGCGGTAGCCTCGCGCGCCTGCACCGCGCCCTGATCCAGTTCATGCTGGATACCCATACCGGCGAGCACGGCTACCAGGAGGTCTACGTGCCCTACCTGGTGAACACGGACAGCCTGCGTGGCACGGGACAGCTGCCCAAGTTCGAGGAGGAACTGTTCGCTACCCGGGGTGAGAATCCCTACTACCTGATTCCTACTGCTGAAGTGCCGGTCACCAACCTGGTGCGCGATGAGATCGTGGCGGCGGAGCAGATGCCGTTGCGTTACGTGGCCCATACCCCCTGTTTCCGTTCCGAGGCCGGTTCTCACGGAAAGGACACCCGCGGCATGATCCGCCAGCACCTGTTCGAGAAGGTGGAGCTGGTGCAGATCGTCGCCCCTGACCAGTCTTACGCGGCGCTGGAAGCGCTGACCGGCCATGCCGAGACCATCCTGCAGAAACTGGGGATCCCCTACCGGGTCATGGCACTGTGTGCCGGCGACATGGGCTTCTCCGCCGCCAAGACTTACGACCTGGAGGCCTGGATCCCCAGTCAGGACTGCTACCGGGAGATCTCCTCCTGCAGCAACTTCGAATCCTTCCAGGCGCGCCGCATGCAGGCCCGCTGGCGCAACCCCGACACCGGCAAGCCCGAACTGGTGCACACCCTGAACGGATCTGGCCTGGCCGTGGGCCGTACCCTGGTGGCAATCCTGGAGAACTGCCAGCAGGCGGATGGGTCCGTGGAGATTCCCGCGGTGCTGCGGCCCTACCTGGGTGGCATGGAGCGGATCACGGCGAGAAATTGAAGTATTGGTGCTGAGCCACCAAGGCGCCAAAAACACCAAATAAAAACCTTTGGAACGCCAAGTGCGCCAAGAGCGCCAAGTACGCCAAGAAAATCAAGTATGGTTTTCAACACCAAAGATCTGTCTTTCTTGGCGCTCTTGGCACCTTTGCGGTTCAAGACCAACTCAAATATGCGAAACCAGCTTGGCCCCGGGCACCAGGTTCTGGATGGCGTCGGCGATTTCCAGCCGCAGGCCCTGCACGGGGCGGATGGATACCCACAGGAGGTTGAGCTTCAGGTTGAGCTCGGCGAACACCACGTTGGATTCGAAGTTGGCCAGCACCCCCTGGATGGCGATGAGGGTACGTTCCACCTGGTGCCTCGGCTGGTCCCGCAGGCGTGGGAACAGCATCATGAAATCGCTCAGGGGCTTGCCCTGCTCATCCAGGGCGGGAACGCGCTTGCGCAGGGGCTCGGAGGCCGGGGTCATGAGGGGGTAGCGGGAATCGGTAAGGGAAGTCATGGCCGTCGTACCCCGTCCGGGTTCAGTTGAGGGTCTGCCGCAGCGGAGACGCGGCTGCCAGTGTGGATTCGATTTCCCGCAATCGTGCCCAGGCCTCGGGCAGTGCCTGTCCTTCTTCCTGTCGCTGCAACAACAGCGCGTTGGCTTCCCGGGAAATGAGACCGGTCTGGTCGGCATCGAACAGCTGCAGGGCTGCGGCGAGGGATTCGCGGGATTCACTCAACAGGGTCGGCACCAGTTCGTCCTCTTTGATGACAGCGTCTTCACGCAATAAATCGGCAACCAGGGGGTAATCCTGTAACTCGTAGTGGACCTCGCGGGCGATGTCCTCGTCGCGCAGCTTCGCCAGGGCCTGGGGGTCGTCGGTGGCATGGGCGCGCACGCTGTTCATGATCACGGCCACCAGGCGACGCAGGGCCTGCTTGATCTCGGCCAGATCGCCCGGCAGGCTGGAACAGCGTTCATAGGCCTGGTCCAATCGCTCCTTGAGTGTGAGTATGACATCGGATTCCACATTGGCAGACAGGTTCATGGCTTGCTGCAACAGCGTCTGGAACTCCACCAGGAAACGTTCCCGTTCCTCCGCGTCCTGCTGCCGGGCGAGATCCACATCCCGTTGTACGATCTGGCGTCGCTGCGGCGGAAACAGCGGGTTGTCCCACAAGCGCTGGAGGCGGCGTTCATGGGCGCCGGGCAGGGGACTGAAGCGGAGCGTCATGGCAGGGTCCTGATAAGGAGCATAGCCCATTCTAGTCCAGCCCGGGACAAACCTGAACCCGCCTGAATCCCCACCCGGCCCATGGACATGAGCCGCAAAGAAATGCCGTATAATCAAGCCTTCCCATATCGGGTGTCCAACCCCGATACTCAAACATGGAGGAATGCCCGATGAGTGAAATGCAGCTATCCCAGGAAATGATCCAGGCCGTACAGGAAATCATCGTCGCCCAGGACCCTCGGGCCCGTGATGCAGGCATCACGGCACAGTATCTGTCCGCCATCATCGGCGTGCTGCTGGGCAGCCAAAAGATGCCTCGGGCCGATAAAATGGAGATCCTGGAACAGCTCAGTGCCTTTTCCCAACATGTGATGGACGATATCGAGGGCCAGCAACAACCTGCCACCCCTGCTCCCGATGCGGCATTTGGTATCTGGCGTCCCGGAGATAACTGATTCCCGGGTTTCTTCGCGAAGGGGCCTCCCTTCGCAATGTCCTTCTTTCTCTTCTGGTTTAATCTTCCGCATCCTTGTCGTCCAGGCCTCAAGATTTGCCTACCGCACCCGCTACAGGGTACAAGCGGCCGGGATGAAGCCGTCCCGCTATCCCGGCCCTGCACTACACTTGCCTTACTTGGATGATTTGCCCGGATCGAGGAAAAAATGATGAATGCCGCAGCTTCAAACCTGAAATTCGATGTCCTGATCGACGGCCGCCTGGCGAACCTGGCCGACTGGAGCGAGGGTGTTGCCCATGAGCTCGCCACTCGCGATGGACTGCAACTGAACGACGATCACTGGGAAGTGATCAAGGCCATGCGCGAGTACTACCAGTCCTATAATGTCTCGCCGGTCAAAAAATTGCTCAAGCGCAGCCTGAAGCAACGCACCGGCACCGATCGCTTTGATGATGAACGCCTGGCGGAGTTGTTTCCGGGCGGCGTGCTGGTGCAGGGTTCGAAGATCGCCGGCATACCGATTCCCATGCTGGATGTGGAACTGGAACGCAGCACCTATGCCGGCAAGGCTGCCCCGTCCAAGACCCACTTCACGGATTCCTTTGATTTCGAAGGCGAGACCTTCCGCGTTACCCAGCTTGGGAACCTGCTGGACCTGCATCGCTGGAACAAGCACCTGGCCTATTTTATGGCGGAGCGGGAAGGCATCAAGCTCAATGATGATCATTGGGAAGTACTCAATTTCCTGCGCCAATTCTACTTCGAATATGGGATCACGCCCATGGTGCGCATCCTGATGCAGCACATGGCCGAAGAACTGGGATCGGATCGGGCCAGCAAGGAACATCTCTATCAGCTGTTCCCGAAAGGTCCTTCACGCCAGGGTTCGCGCATTGCCGGCCTGCCGGAGCCCCAGGGCTGTATCGACTCCGACGACTGAACGCACGCACACCAGTAACAACCATAACCCCCTCTCACGAGGGGGCGCAGTAATCCTGGCGCCTTCGGGCGCTTTTGTTTTATGGGGTGGTTCCGGTTCCGACCTGGTCCCTGGCCTGCGCTGAACGCAAGGCTTCGGTCGAGCCGTTCCCGCCGCGGCTGGCTGCCTGCAGGAACTCGCACTCGTGTGCGTGAGGCCGGCCGTCCTGTGTCGACAGGTGTTCGAAATATACCCGCATGCCTTCCTTGACCATGGCCCTCATGCGTCGGCTGTAGCGTGTGGGTGTGCGGGCCTCCAGGCTGGCGCGCAGGCTGGCCACCACGTTCAGCAGCTCCTCCCGCGCCACCTGGCCGCAATCGACGCTGCCTGGCGGGAACTGGCTTTCCACGTAGAATTCAAGGGCCGTGACAATGCGCTCCAACACCTCGGAGTCGCAATCGATCGCTATCGCCTTGTTCTTGTTCATCTCCGTCCTCGTTGCTTCCCGCTGGTGTGCTGCTTGCGGGCGGGTGACCCCTATGCAGGATCCTGATACCCTCTCGAGCCATTCGTACACGCAAGGGCCTGCTGCATGGTCGCCACGGAACACCCGAGTTTACTGCTTTCCATCGTCGAACTGGGTGGGTATCCCGATTTCACGCCCCTCTACCAGCGGGCGGGTTTCCAGGTGGTGGTGGAGCACAATATGCGCAAGGCGCTGGCTGTCATCAAGAAGAAAAAACCCGCCGTGATCGTGGCGGAATTCAATTATCAGTCCGATTTCCGTGACCGCACCAGCTCACTGGAGTCCATGTTGGCCACGGCTCAGCACAACCCGGGCACCCGGATCGTGGTGTTCTATGAAAAGGAAGTGGCGCACCAGTTCGAGAAACTGCGTGCCTGCCACCGCATTGACGCGGTGTTCGGTTTCCCCATCGATGAGGAGGAACTGGAGGCCTGTGTTCGCGGATTCCGCTAGGACTTTTCCTTGGCGGCGATCTTGCCCGCCAATGTTGCAATTCCCGCTGCAGGACTTACCCGCTGGGATCCTGTAGGAATAAGCAGGGTGCTTCTCGGATCAACCGCAGCTTCTCCGCGCGTGGGAGTTTCTTGATGGCCGCCTCGCGCCGGCATGCCGAGCCCCGGTCGGCGGCCGCTTCCAGCCAGGCGAGCCGCACCGGTCGCCGCGCGCGGGTATAGCGGGCGGCGGCGCGGCCTTCATTGTGCTCGGCCACCCGGCGTGTCACGTCCCGGGCGATACCGGTATACAGACTGCGGTCCGCGCACTCCACCATGTATACGTACCAGCCGGTGGACGTTGCCACCTCCTCAGTCGGCGAGGCTTTTGCTGACGATTTCATAGACGTCGCGGGACAGTTTCGGCGCACGCTGGATGCGTTCCAGCTGGGCCTGCATCAGGGCCCGGCGGTCCGGTTCATACCGGCGCCAGCGGCTGAGGCCGGCCACCATGCGTGCCGCCATTTGCGGGTTGATCTCATCGAGGGCCAGTACCTGGTCGGCCAGGAAGGCATAACCGCTGCCGTCGGCGGCGTGGAAACGCGCCGGATTGCCGGCACAGAAACGGCCGATGAGGGCGCGCACCTTGTTGGGGTTGGTGAGCTTGAAGGCCGGGTGGCGCATCAGGGCCTGCACCTGGCCCAGGGTGTCCTCGAGGCGCGAGCCGGCCTGGATGCCGAACCACTTGTCCACCACCAGGGGATCCTGCTGCCACTGGTCATAGAACTGGTTCAGGGCCTCGGCTCGCTCGGGCAGGTCGTAGTCCGCGAGCATGCCGAGCGCCGCCAACACGTCGGTCATGTTGTGGTCGGCGCGGAACTGTTCCAGGCAATGTTCAAGCGGGCCTGGCTCTTCCAGTTCCATGAGATAGCCCAGGCAGAGATTTTTCAGGGCACGGCGGCCCATGGTCTCGGCGCTGAAGACATAGGGCGTGTCGTCCTGGTTCGCCAGGTAGCCGGCCAGGAGTTCATCCTTCAGACCCTGCGCCAGTTCACGGCGCATGAACTGGCGCGCCTCGTGGATGGCCTGTGGATTGACCAGGGTGCACTGGTCGGCGATATAGCTTTCTGCCGGCAGGCTCAGGGCCTGGGCAATGAGCGCCGGGTCCAGATCCGGGTGGGTGAGGGTGGCCCGGAAGGCGGTGACGAAGTTCCCGGGCAGTTGCAGCGGCTGCTTTTGTTCCAGGGACGCGGTGAGCCGCTGCAGCTGGTTGAGGGCCAGTTGCTGGCCGGCATCCCAACGGTTGAAGGGGTCGGGGTCATGCCCGAACAGGAAGGCCAGTTCGGGGTCACTGCGTTCCAGGGCCAGCTTCACCGGCGCCGAGAAGCCGCACAGCAGGGACGGCACCGGTGCCGCGTCCAGGTCCGGGAAGCGGAAGGTCTCGGAGACATCGCGCAGCTCCAGTACCTGCCGGGTCAGAACGCCGCCCTCGGCATCCAGCAGGGCCATGGCCACGGGGATGTGGAAGGGCTCCTTGTGCGGCTGGCCGGGGGTGGGGGGGCAGCTCTGTTCGAGGGTCAGGCGATACTCCCGTGCCTGCGCATCATACTCACTGCGCACCCGCAGCTGCGGGGTGCCGGCCTGTTCGTACCAGCGCCGGAACTGCCCCAGGTCCACGCCACTGGCATCCTCCATGGCGCGCACGAAATCATCGGTGGTCACCGCCTGGCCATCGTGGCGCTCGAAGTACAGGTCGGTGCCCTTTCGAAAGCCCTCCGGCCCCAGCAGGTGGGCGATCATGCGC
This sequence comes from Gammaproteobacteria bacterium, assembly GCA_035462005.1. Taxonomy (GTDB): domain Bacteria; phylum Pseudomonadota; class Gammaproteobacteria; order DSM-19610; family DSM-19610; genus JAIVHA01. The sequence continues at coordinate 6,617 of DATHUT010000257.1, forward strand.
ACCACCTCGGCGCCCTTGTTGTACACGGTCACCGTGTAGAAATTGCTGATCTCCATGTAGGAGTCAGGACGCACCGGGTGGGCCATGGGGCCGGCATCCTGGGCGAATTGATGATTACGCAGCACGTTCACGTCGCTGATGCGCTTGACCGGGCGGGAGTTCAGGTCGGCGCTGAATTCCTGGTCGCGGTAGACGGTGAAGCCTTCCTTGAGGCTGAGCTGGAACCAGTCGCGGCAGGTGACGCGGTTGCCGGACCAGTTGTGGAAATATTCATGGCCGACGATGCTCTGCACATTGTAGTAATCGGCGTCGGTGGCGGAGTCGGGGCTGACCAGCACGCAGGCGGAGTTGAAGATGTTGAGCCCCTTGTTCTCCATGGCGCCCATGTTGAAATCGTCCACGGCCACGATCATGAAGATGTCCAGGTCGTATTCGCGCCCATAGGTCTGCTCGTCCCAGCGCATGGCCTGCTTGAGGGAGCTGAGGGCATGATCGCACTTGTGCGCATTGGCGGGTTCCACATAGATGCGCAGCGCCACCTCGCGGCCGGAGACCGTGACGAAACGATCCTCCTGGCACACCAGTCTGCCGGCCACCAGGGCGAACAGGTAGCAGGGCTTGGGGAAGGGATCCTCCCATTTCACCCAGTGGCGGCCGTCGTCCAACTCGCCCTGGTCCACGGGATTACCGTTGGAGAGCAGCACGGGGTAATGGTTGCGGTCCGCCACCAGGGTGGTGGTGAAGCGCGCCATGACGTCGGGTCGATCAGGGAACCAGGTGATGCGCCGAAAGCCCTCCGCCTCGCACTGGGTGCAGAACATGCCGCTGGAGACATAGAGGCCTTCCAGGGCGGTGTTGGCGTCGGGTTCGATCTCCACCACCGTTTCCAGCGTGAAGTGCGCCGGTGGCGCGAGGATGTCGAGTCGCTCCGCATCGAGGATGTAGCGGTCGGCGTGCAGCGGCTCGCCATCGAGGTGGATGGACAGGGTATGCAGGCCGTGGCCGTCGAGGTGGAAGGGGGTGTCCTGGTCCCCGGCGGTGCGTTCCACTTCCAGGATGGCGCGCACCCGGGTGCGTTTCGGCTCCAGCTCGAAATGCAGGTCCAGGGTTTCCACCCGGTAGGCCGGTGGCTGATAGTCCCGCAGGTAGATGGTGCGCGGGGCGGATTGGGGTTCTTCTTTGGCGAGATCCATGGGGTTTCCTCAACGACTGGCCCGGCCACGGCATGCCCTGCGTGGAGTCAGGGTGCATCCGGGACCTGTATGCCCATCCTACCGCTTCCGTTTGCGAGTACAATAAGCCCTTTGGTCTGAATGGAATTGCCCCACCGGGGCCCGCGCCGCATGTCCG
>DATHUT010000258.1:0-2979 GCA_035462005.1 Gammaproteobacteria bacterium
CGATCTCGGGGCCTTCGCCCACGGCAAAGCCCATGCCGGCGAACAGGTCCTGGATGCGTTCCAGGGTGCGGGTGACGGGATGCAGACCGCCGCTGCGTGAACCGCGCCCCGGCAGGGTGACATCGATGCGGTCGGCGGCCAGACGGCTGGCCAGTTCTTCCTGTTCAAGGGTCGCGCGCCTTGCCTCGATGGCCTGCTGCACCACCTGCTTGGCCTCGTTGATCTTCTGGCCGGCGGCCTTGCGTTCCTCGTGGGGCAGGCTACCGAGCGTCTTCAGCTGTTCCGTCAGCACGCCCTTCTTGCCCAGGTAGTGCACCCGGGCATCGTCGAGCGCCTTGAGATCGATGGCCTGCCCGATGGCGGCGACGGCCTGTTGCTGCAGTTCCCCTAAGCCTTCCAACGCTGCGACTCCTCCACAAATGAAAAAGGGGAAAGGTGTTGGCCTTTCCCCCGGTTCCGTACGGTCCGGCCTGACGGCCTCGCCTACCCTGACGCGGTTCGTCAGGCGGCGAGACTGGCCTTGGCCTTTTCCGCCAGGGCGCTGAACGCACCCTTCTCGAACACGGCCAGGTCGGCGAGCACCTTGCGGTCGATCTCGATCCCGGCCTTGCCCAGGCCATTGATCAAACGGCTGTAGGACAGGCCGTTCTCGCGGGCCGCCGCGTTGATGCGCGCGATCCACAGGGCGCGGAACTGGCGCTTGCGCTGACGGCGGTCGCGATACGCGTACTGACCGGCCTTGATGACGGCCTGTTTGGCGACCCGGTAGACCTTGCGACGGGCACCGTAGTAGCCCTTCGCCTTGTCCATTACCTTTTTGTGTCTGGCGTGCGCCTGCACACCACGTTTTACTCGTGCCATGGTTCTATCCTCTCTCCAAAACCGTGCTTAGACGTACGGAAGCATGCGACGCACGAGCGGAGCATCCGCCTCGTGGACCATCGCGGGCGCACCGAGCTGACGCTTGCGCTTGCTGCTCTTCTTGGTGAGGATGTGGCGCAGGTGGGACTGGCCACGCTTGAACCCGCCGGAGCCGGTTTTCGAGAAGCGCTTGGCGGCGCCCCGGTTACTCTTGATCTTAGGCATTTCTCTTTCTCCCCGCTTCGTTGACGTCTCACGTCGGCCCTAGGCGCGGTGATAGCCCGGGTCGACAACAAAAAACTACTTCTTCTTCGGCCCCATGACCATGACCATGGTGCGCCCTTCCAGCTTTGGAAACTGCTCCACGGCTGCGTATTCTTCCAGGTCCTGCTCGATGCGCTTGAGCATGTCGCGGCCCAGTTCCTGGTGTGCCATCTCCCGACCGCGAAAGCGCATGGTGACCTTGATCTTGTCACCCTCTTCCAGGAACCGGATCAGGTTGCGCAGCTTGGTCTTGTAATCGCCTATATCGGTGCCCGGGCGGAACTTGATCTCTTTGACCTGCACCTGCTTCTGCTTCTTGCGTGCCGTCTGGCGCTTCTTCTGTTCGTCGAACTTGAAGCGGCCATAATCCATCAGGCGACATACCGGAGGCTCCGCCTGCGGTGAGATCTCCACCAGGTCCAGCGCGGCTTCGGCGGCTTTCTGCAGTCCCTCTTCCAGAGTGACCACACCGACCTGCTCTCCCTCGCTGTCGATCAGGCGGATTTCGCGCGCGGTAATATCTTCGTTTACCCGGTGTTTCGATTTGCTTGCTGTAGCGATGCTAGTAGTCCTCTAAAACAGTACGGCCGCGGCTCGCGATCTCGGTGGCGAGCCCTTTTGCAAAGGCATCGACGGACAGGGTCCCCAAGTCCTTGCCACCACGCGTGCGCACGGCCACGGTATCAGTTTCCGCCTCCCGGTCGCCCACCACCAACAGGTAGGGGACGCGGTCCAGCGTGTGCTCGCGGATTTTAAAGCCGATCTTCTCATTTCTCAAGTCCGATTTTACCCTCAAACCCTGATTTTTCAGGGATTCCTCCACCTGGTGCACATAATCGGCCTGGCGGTCGGTAATATTGAGCAGAATCGCCTGAGTGGGCGCCAGCCAGGCGGGCAGCGCCCCGGCGTAGTGCTCCAGCAGAATCCCGATAAAACGCTCCAGGGAGCCCAGGATGGCCCGGTGGAGCATGACCGGCACCTGCTTGCTGCCGTCCTCGGCGATGTAGTGGGCGCCCAGGCGCTGGGGCATGGAGAAATCCAGCTGGATGGTGCCCAGCTGCCAGACCCGGGACAGGCAGTCCTTGAGGGAAAATTCGATCTTGGGGCCGTAGAAGGCCCCCTCCCCCGGCTGCAGGTCCCAGGCCAGCCCCTTGTGGTTGAGGGCGTCGGCCAGGGCCTTCTCGGCCTGGTCCCAGAGATGGTCCTCGCCCACCCGCTGCTCGGGGCGGGTGGACAGCTTGACGATGACCTCCTCGAAGCCGAAATCGGCATAGACCTCGTAGAGCAGGTCGATGAAGGCCGATACCTCGCCCAGGATCTGTGCCTCGGTGCAGAAGATGTGGGCATCGTCCTGGACGAAGTTACGCACCCGCATCAGGCCGTGCAGGGTCCCGGAGGGCTCGTTGCGGTGGCAGGAGCCGAACTCCGCCAGGCGCAGCGGCAGGTCCCGGTAACTCTTCAGGCCCTGGTTGAAGATCTGGATGTGGGCCGGGCAGTTCATGGGCTTCACCGCGTAATCCCGGTGCTCGGAATGGGTGGTGAACATCATGTCCTGGAACTTCTCCCAGTGGCCGGACTTCTCCCACAGGCTGCGGTCCAGCACCTGCGGGGTGTGGACCTCCTGGTAGCCGTGGCGACGCAGCTGGGCGCGGATGTAGTGCTGGATCTCGAGATAGATCTTCCAGCCGTTGTCGTGCCAGAACACCATTCCCGGCGCTTCTTCCTGGGTATGAAACAGACCCATGGCCTTGCCCAGTTTGCGGTGGTCGCGCTTCTCGGCCTCTTCCAGGCGGTGCAGGTATTCCTGCAGTTCCTTCTTGTCACGCCAGGCGGTGCCGTAGATGCGCTGCAGCA
>DATHUT010000259.1:0-2784 GCA_035462005.1 Gammaproteobacteria bacterium
GACGGCGGCCCTGAAGGGAGGGCTGGAGCACAAGGAGATCAACGAGCTCTATCCCCGGGATGACGTGATCCCCTTCGAATCCAGCTACAAGTTCATGGCCACCCTGCACCATCACCACGAGGGCACGCACAGCTTCATTTATCTGAAGGGGGCGCCGGAACGGGTGCTGGGCCTGTGCCAGCGCGAGCGCACCCGCGACGGCGACCGGGAGATCGACACCGACCGTTGGCACAAGTACATGGACGAGATCGCCGCCCGTGGCCAGCGGCTGCTGGCCCTGGCCGTCAAGGAAGTGGATGCCGGCAAGCGCGACCTGGAGTTTTCCGACATCGAGGACGGCGGGCTCACCATGGTGGCCCTGTGCGGCATCATCGATCCACCTCGGGAAGAAGCCATTGCCGCCGTGGCCGAATGCCAGGCGGCGGGCATCGTGGTGAAGATGATCACCGGCGATCATGCCGTCACAGCCCGGGCCATCGCCGATGACCTGGGCATCGACGCCGGCGGCAGCGTGATGTCCGGCCATGAACTGGAGCAGATCTCCGACGAGGAGATGCAGGAGCAGGTGCGCGAGGTGCATGTGTTCGCCCGCGCCACGCCGGAGCACAAGCTGCGCCTGGTGCGCGCCATTCAGGCCAACGGCCATGTGGTCTCCATGACCGGCGACGGGGTCAACGACGCGCCGGCCCTCAAACGCGCCGACGTGGGCGTGGCCATGTGGATCAAGGGTACCGAGGCTGCCCGCGAGGCCGCCGAGATGGTGCTGGCCGACGACAACTTCGCGTCCATCGCCCATGCCGTAGAGGAAGGGCGCACTGTCTACGACAACCTGCGCAAGGCCATCCTGTTCCTGCTACCCACCAATGGCGGCCAGGGCTTCACCATCGTCGCCGCCATCCTGCTAGGGCTCACCCTGCCCCTGACGCCGGTGCAGGTGTTGTGGGTGAACATGGTCACCGCCGTGACCCTGGGCCTGGCCCTGGCCTTCGAACCCGCCGAGCCCGGGTTGATGAAGCGCCCGCCACGACCGCCCAATACGCCCATCCTGTCCGGCTTCCTGATCTGGCGGGTGCTGTTCGTTTCGGCCCTGCTGGTGCTGGGCACCTTCGGGCACTTCATGTGGCTGGATGCCCAGGATGTGCCCGTGGAGCTGGCGCGCACCGCGGCCATCAACACCCTGGTCATGGGCCAGGTGTTCTACCTCTTCAACAGCCGCTACATCCTGGAACCGGCCTTCAACCGGGCTGGCCTGTTCGGCAGCCGCCCCGTGCTCATCGCCGTGGCGATGATGGTGGTGCTGCAGGGCCTGTTCACCTATGCACCGCCGCTGCAGTACCTGTTTGGCACCACGGCCATCGGCTGGCAGGAGTGGGGCTGGATCCTGGGGTTCGGGGTGGTGCTGTTCGTGCTGGTGGAGGCGGAGAAGGCGGTGTTCCGGCGGGGGCGGGAGGAGGATTGAGGGAGTGGGAAGCCCCCTTTATGTGCGATACCGTACAGTCCACAACCGTCGTATATGGGATTGTCTAGCCAGTCCGCAAGCATGCTTCGGAGGCCTCATTGAGCAGCGGGCAAAGGAGATCTCATGTACAAACCAATTGTCACGTTCCTGTTGATCGCTTCCTTCGTGCTGGTTCTCGGCGCCTGCTCGACACGCGAGGTTGCCACCGGCGCGGCGGTGGGCGGTGCCGCGTATGAATACTCCAACAAGCGTGCTATGGATCAGCTCAAGGAAGATCTTGATGCAGGCCGCATCACAGCGGAGGAGTATGAACGGCGCAAGAAGGAGATCGAGGGGCGTTCGCTGGTCTACTGAAGTGAAAAAGGGGTCAGAGCCCTTTTTTTGGTCCCCTGGATGCCGAAACTGTATCACTCCGATAAAAAAGGGCTCTGACCCCTTTTTCGACTTCAATTGACCGACGACCAGGAAAACTCGACCTGGGCCATGGCCTGGTAGTCGGCCGGGGCATGGACTGCCGCGCCTTCCGTCTCCGTTTGCTGGTAGCGGCCACTCAGGGAAAGATGGATTCCCGGTGCGTGTGTCCGCGGGGTGCGTAGCGCCCAAGAGAGCGAGCTTTCCACTCCCACCATACGGGTATCCAGCGCCGTGCCCTCGCCATACTGGTGGCTCGCCAGCAGCATCACGCGGGCGTTGAGTCGCTCGCGCATGAGGGTGGCGGAACTACCCAGTGAGCCCGTGACCATACTACGGTCATCATTTCCCCATGGACCTTCTATCCTGCCCCAGGTGACCTCGGGCATGAGGCTGAGTCGTTTGCCCAGGGGCAGATGCAGCCGCAGGCTGGTGGAGTCATTGCCGTTCAGCAACGTCCCGGATCCCGCATCGTACGTGGTGGCATAGGCGTGGCCAAGTTCCCACCACCAGGGGCCCGGGGCAAAGTGCGCGGTCAGGTTCGCGGTCTCGGTATAAAGATCGGGAGCGGCACTCCCTCCGCTGGCGTAGCCGGTCCACTGCCGTTGCATGGCCAGGCGATAGCGCATCTCCCCGAGCCATGCCCCCTTGCCGGGCATCCACGCGGGAGCCGGTGTGTGGTAGTTCAACTCGGCGGCCTGGGTATCCAGGCGCAATGCAGGGAGCCCGTCCGGACGGACCTCGTTGGCCCGGCTATAGCTGGCCTTGGCGTCCAGGGCACCCCAGCCGAGATGCCCCGCGGCCCGGTCCACCACCCGCTCCCGGGCATGATCCAGGTTGGCCAGGCTCCAGAACCCGGCGTCGGCGTATGCGCGGCTGAACTCGAGACCCCAGCGGGATGGCCGCCCGGCGAG
>DATHUT010000260.1:0-8061 GCA_035462005.1 Gammaproteobacteria bacterium
GTGGTGGTCCGCCCCATGATGTACCTGGCACTGTCCTATGACCACCGCATCATCGACGGCCGCGACGCGGTGCAGTTCCTGGTAGCCATGAAGGAAAACCTGGAAGACCCTGCGCGGCTGCTGCTGCAGCTGTAGTCGAACAGCGGATGGATCTTCGGCCTCGGAATGACGCGGAACGATTGTATTGCCGCTAGTGGAAACCACCTGTAGGAGCGGCCTTTGGCCGCGAACCGCATGTGGTGCGTCAGACATTCGCGGCCGGAGGCCGCTCCTACAGGTGGATTCTGTTGGCAGTCAGATAATCTTTCCGAGGATTCCGTGGCCGGATAACGAAAAGGATTGAGTATGGAACAGGATTACGAAGTCGTGGTGATCGGTGGCGGACCGGGAGGTTATGTGGCCGCCATCCGCTGCGCCCAGCTGGGGCTCAAGACCGCCTGCATCGATGCCTGGCGCAATGACAAGGACCAGCCGGCCCTGGGCGGTACCTGCCTCAATGTGGGCTGCATACCCTCCAAGGCCCTGCTGCACAGCTCCGAGCTGTATTACCAGGCGCGTACGGCCTTTGGTGCCCACGGCATCAAGACCGGCGGCCTGGGTATCGACCTGGCGGTCATGCAGGCACGCAAGGACAAGGTGGTGGAACAGCTTACCGGTGGCATCGAGGGCCTGTTCAAGGCCAACGGGGTCAGCTGGCTGCAGGGACATGGACGCCTGCTGGATGGCACGCGGGTGGAATTCACGCCTCATGAGGGCGAGGCCCGTACCCTGACACCCGGCCACGTGATCCTGGCTTCCGGTTCGCGCCCATTGGAAATCGCCCTGGCGCCGCTCGATGAAGAGTATATCGTCGATTCCACCGGTGCCCTGGGTTTCACCGAGGTGCCGCGCCGTCTTGGCATCATCGGTGCCGGCATCATCGGTCTGGAGCTGGGCAGCGTATGGAATCGCCTGGGCAGTGAGGTGGTATTGCTGGAGGCCCAGGAACAGTTCCTGCCCATGGTCGACGGCGAACTTTCCCGCCATGCCCTGAAGATTCTCGGCCAGCAGGGCCTCGACATCCGCCTCGGCGCTCGCGTGCTGGGCAGCGAGGTGACCGATGGCGAGGTGCGGGTGTCCTACCAGCAGGAAGGCGAGGAACGCAGCCTGGCCGTGGATCGCCTGGTGGTGGCCGTGGGCCGTCGCGCCAATACCGAGGACCTGGTGGCCGAGGCAGCGGGGCTCGTGCTCGACGAACGGGGTGGTGTGGTGGTGGATGAATATTGCGCGACCAACATTCCCAATATATACGCGGTCGGCGACCTGGTGCGCGGCCCCATGCTGGCGCACAAGGCTTCCGAGGAGGGTATGGCCGTGGCGGAGAGCATCGCCAGCGGCCGGCCCCACGGCTTGCGCCTCGATACCGTACCTTCGGTGATCTATACGGAACCGGAACTGGCCTGGGTGGGGGCCACGGAGCAGCAGCTCAAGTCACTGGGCACACCCTACCGTGCCGGCAGTTTCCCCCTTGCCGCCAATGGGCGGGCGTTGGCCATGCAGGTCAAGCACGGACTGGCGAAGGTCTTGGCCCATGCGGAGACCGACGAGATCCTCGGGGTGCACATCCTTGGTCCGGGGGCCTCGGAACTGATCGCCGAGGCGGTGCTGGCCATGGAATATGCCGCCAGCAGCGAGGACCTGGCGCGCACCATCCACGCCCATCCCACTCTTTCCGAGGCCCTGCACGAGGCGGCCCTGGCCGTGGACGGCCGCGCCATCCACCGCGTCAACCGGCGCTGATCAGGATTTCATTCCCGGATAAACTGACGTCAGTCCGGCGCATGCCGGAATCCACGTCTTGAGAAAACCTGGATTCCGGCATGCGCCGGAATGACGGGTTGATCAGATTACAACCCGCCGTAGGAATGCAGGCCGGAGAGGAACATGTTCACGCCCAGAAAGGCGAACAGGGTGATGAACAGGCCGATGATGGCCCACCAGGCCATGGGTGTGCCGCGCCAGCCCTTGGTCAGGCGCATGTGCAGCCAGGCAGCATAATTCAGCCATACGATCAGCGCCCAGGTCTCCTTGGGATCCCAGGACCAGTAACCGCCCCAGGCCTCGGCTGCCCACAAGGCACCGAGAATGGTGGCGAGGGTGAAGAAGGCAAAGCCCAGGGCAATGGACTTGTACATCACGTCGTCGAGCAGGTCGAGGTCGGGCAGGCGCCGGGCCAGGGTGCTGCCGGGCGTGGCGCGCGCCGCGATCAGGTAGGCAATGCCGAGCATGGCGGAGAGCGCGAAGCAGCCGTAGCCGACGAAGTTGGCGGGCACGTGGATCTTCATCCAGTAACTCTGCAGGGCCGGTACCAGGGGCTGGATCTCGTGGGCGCCACGGTCGAAGCTGTACCAGAGCAGGAAGCCGATGGCCGCGGAGATCACCAGCAGCACGAAGGCGCCCATGGACCGGGTGCGGTAGCGGCCCTCGTAGTATAGGTACACCAGGGCGGTGATGATGGAGAACAGGATGAACACCTCGTAGAGGTTGCTCACCGGGATGTAGCCCACGTCCGTACCCACCAGGTAGGTTTCGCGCCAGCGTACCATCAGGCCCACCAGGCCCATGGTGGTGGCGGACCAGGTCATGGCGCTGGCCACCTTGCCCACGAAGGCCGAGCCGCTGAACAGGTGGGCGAAGTAGGTGATGGTCGCCATGACGTACAGGGCGCTCATCCACATGACGGCGGATTGGCTGGATACCAGGAACCGTAGGAAGAAATCCTGCTCCGCCAGGCCGAGGTCAGTGCCGTAGCGGCTGATACCGAACAGGCTGATGACCGCCACTGCCAGGCTCAGCCCGCGGATCGGCTTCCAGAGCCAGCCCAGGGTGATGAGAGAGACGGCGCTGCCCGCCAGGATGCCGATCTCGTAGACATCCATCAGGTGCGGGAAGTTGCGGTAGACATAGACGCTGCCGACCACCACCAGTGCGGCCCAGACCCAGTCGAACCAGCTCAGGGATTTCCAGAAGGAGGGCTTCTCGAAGCCCTGCATCATTTCTTGCTGTGTAACGGACATGGCGTGCCTCGCTTGGTCGAGTGGGTTCACCGCAAAGGCGCAGAGGGCGCGGAGAACTGCAATGAAACGTCTGTGATTTCATTTTCGTCATTCCGGCGAATGCCGGAATCCAGAAGGATCAGAGGCATGGATGCCGGCTTGCTTCGGCATGACGTATCAACCAGACGTTCTCCAATTAAATTCTCTTCAGGGCTTCGCCGGCGCCTGGTCAGCGATGCCCAGCCGCTGCGTAAGTTCGCTGCGCAGGCGGGTGAATTCCTCGGCGAAATCCCGTTCGTGGCGATGGCCGGTGCCGGCAAAAAGAAGACGGGTGTGGCCTTCCTTTTCTTCCACCCGGAACCAGAGTCGGCTGTGGCGCACGTAGAACATCAGGAACACGCCCAGGGTCAGCAGGGCACAGCCCAGGTAGACCACATTCTTGCCGGGGGCACGGGCGATTTGCAACCCCGATGCCTGTAGGTGTTCAAAGCCGGTCAGCTGGGCGAAAAAGGGCGCGCCGTAGTGGCCGAGGGACGAAATGGCATTGAGGCTGTCATCGAAGAATCGCGCGTCCGTGTCGGACATGCCTTGGGAGAAATCGACCCCTTCCCCGGCCAGGAGTTCCAGGTACAGCTCGCCGAGGATGGTCTGCAGTACCTTGAGGTAGGCATCCATCACCTGGCTGCGCCGCTCCTCCGGTGCCGAGCGGTTGACCTGTTCGAGGATGGCGTCGACGCCGCCCTGGGTGAACAGGCCTACCAGGTGGACCATGTTCTCGATGACCTCCTGGCGCAACTCAGGGCGGTCCAGGGTCAGCTGGTCGAAGCTGCCGCGAGTGGTCTCCTCGGCCAGCTGGCGCACCCGCTCCTCGTCACGCAACAGGGCATTGAACTTGAGGAAGCGCTCCAGGCTGTACTTGCCGTCGGCGGGGATGTGCAGGTAGCGGAAGGGCTCCGCGGGGGTGGTGCGCACGCCGCTGATGAACATGGAGCGACCTTCGAACTCCACCGGCGACATGTAGTTCTCGTACTCGCGTGCCGCGCCGGTCTCGTCGCGCAGCTTGAAGGTGAAACTGGGGCCGTAGTTGCGGAACTCCTTGCCGGACTCATCGTCCTCTTCCACGGGGTTCACGTTGTAGAGCTTGAAATCAGTCAGTTCCATGGTCAGCGGGCCGCGCGGGCTCGTCACCTTCACGTCCTGGAACACGGCGCTTTCGATGTCATGGGGCTGGAGGTCGCGGGCGATCAGGGGCCAGGCGCGGATGTTGAGCTTGCTGCCGCCGTCGTTGAAGCTGGCCTGGTAGATGGCGTAGCCCTTGTAGATCAGCGGGTGGTTGACGGCGATGGTGGATTCGAGAGGTTCCTCCAGTTCCGGGTCATGGATCACCAGGTCGCTTTCGAAGGACTTGGGCTGGCCGGTGAAGTAGTGCTCGATGCGAAAGTCCTTCAACTCGATGCGGAACGGCAGTGGCTGCACCAGGTAGCCGTCGCGCAGCTGCAGGAACGCCAGGTTGGCGGAGGTCCCCTCGGCAATGGTCACTGAGCCACGGAAGGACGGGTTTTTCACTGACAACCAGCTTTCCGCCGGGACCTGGGAGGCAGGGATGTCACGCGTTTCGACCTGGATCTGGCCGGAGCTTTCCTTGAGCTTGAGAGGGACGTTGCCGTCCACCAGGCCACCGATGCAGATGATGACGATGGCCGCATGGGTGAAGACGTACCCGAGCCGGTTCCAGCTGCCCTTCATGGCGGCATGGATGCGGTGGTCGCCGTGATCCTGGCTGCGCAGGCGATAGCCGTGGGTGTGCGCCATGGCCGCCAGCCGGGGTGTGACTTCGGCTTCCGGTCGGGGGATGACCCATTCCTGGCGATTATGGAAGGCGCGCAGGGAGTTGAGCCCTACATGGGTGCGGAAGTGGGTGATGCTCTTGAGCATGGTGGGTGCATTGCGGTAGATGCACACGCTGGTGGAAACCACCAGGAAGCCCAGGATGAACAGGAACCAGCTGGCACTGTACACATCATAAAGTGCCAGCTTCTCGAACACCTCGAACCAGAAGGGGCCGAACTTGATGATGTAGTTCTGGTAGGGCTCGTTCTGTTTGAGCACCGTGCCGATAACCGAGGCTACCGCTACGGCCATCAACAGGGTGATGGCCAGGTTCATGGAACCAAGGAACTCCAGCAGGATATGGGCGCGGGAGGGCGCGGCTCGGGTGCTGGCGGCTGGGCTGCTCACGGTATGATGTCTAGGTCCCGGTTGGAGGCTGGAATCGCGCCATTGTAGCGACTTGCTTCGGACAATGGACACGCCGATGGCGCGGGAGTTCAAGGGCTGGAGACAAAGAAGGGTGGCCTGGGCCACCCTTCCTGGTCAGGGCTCTGCGTAGAGCCTATTGCATGCCCTGGATGTAGGAGGCCACGGCCTGCATTTCCGCCTCGCTCATCTTGGCGGCGATGTTCTGCATCATCTTGCCGGCGTCGTTGGCACGCTCGCCACGCTTGAAGGCCTTCAACTGGTTGACCGTGTAGGCGGCATGCTGGCCGGCCAGGGCGGGGAAGTTGGCGGGCGGGTTACCGGCGCCCATGGGGCCGTGGCACGCGATACAGGCGGCAACGCCGGTGCTCATGTTGCCACCGCGGTACAGCTGGCGGCCCTGCTCGACCAGGTCGGGGTCGGCCTGGCCGGGCTTGGCGGTCTGGCTGGCATAGTAGGCGGCCAGGTCCTGCATGTCCTGGTCGCTGAGGGGTGCGGCCATGGGGGACATCAATGCATTGTTGCGATCGCCGTCCTTGAAATTACGCAGCTGCTTGACGAGGTAGTCGGGGTGCTGGCCGGCCAGGGTCGGCCATTCCGGGTTCATGCTGTTGCCGTCGGCGCCGTGACAGGCGACGCAGCTGGCGGACTTGGTTTTGCCGGCAGCGGCATCGCCCGCGGCCAGGCTCGGGCCGGAGACGGCGAGCATGGAAACAACTGCTGTAAAAACAAACCACTTATTCATTTTACACCTGCTCCTGTCATTCAGCGGCGCTGGTCGGGAATCCAAAAAAGAGCCAGATTGTATACCAGCCACCCGGGTCGAGGTCAACTGCAAAGGTTTCATGACAAGCGCCACCAAGACGGGGAAAATGCCTGCCATGACGAATCCTTATCAGCAAGCCCGCTTTCTGACCAGTGCTCCCGACATCCGCTTTGCGCCCCCCGACGAAGGCGCGGAGGTGGCCTTTGCCGGGCGCTCTAACGCCGGCAAGTCCAGCGCTCTCAATGTGATCAGCAACCAAAAGGCGCTGGCGCGTACCAGTAAAACGCCGGGGCGCACCCAGCAGATCAACTTCTTTGCCATGGACGAGGAGCACCGCCTTGTGGACCTGCCCGGCTACGGCTATGCCAAGGTGCCGATCAAAATGAAGCGCCAGTGGCAGGCGGCCCTGAGTGAGTACCTGGAGAAGCGCACGGCGCTCAAGGGCCTGGTGCTGCTGATGGACGTGCGCCATCCCCTGACCGAGTTCGACGTGCAGATGCTGAGCTGGACGGCGCAGGCGCGCCTGCCCACCCACGTGCTGCTGACCAAGGCCGACAAGCTCAAGCGCGGTGCTGCCCAGGCCAGCCTGCTGCAGGTACGCAAGCAGCTGGCGGGCCTGCACCCCTGGGCCACGGTGCAGTTGTTCTCCGCCCTTGATCGCCAGGGGGTGGAAGAGGCGCGCAAGCAGCTTGACCGCTGGCTGTTTCCGGAAACGGCGGTGGAAACCACTGCCCCGGGGACCTCCCTGTAGGAGCGGGCTCTGCCCGCGAACAGCCTGCGGGACATCAGACCATTCGCGGGCAGAGCCCCAGGGCACTCTCTCGACCGCTACGCGGTCTCACCTTGAGCCCGCTCCTACGGGGGGATGCCGGGGCCGCTTGCCAAATTCCAGGCAAAAAAAACCCCGGGTTGCAAGGGGGGGAAGCACCGGGGTTAAAACACCCGGCTTGGGGAAACCGGGTTGGAGGAATCCCGCTTCGGGGGGGAAGCGGGACGGCGCTTGCGCGCCATTGGGTAAAGGGTTTGTCAGTATCTGGTCTCTATGGCGATCCTTGTGTCCTGGTGTATTGACCCGGTGCCGGTCCTGCGGCACCCGAATTCATCATCTGTACATATAATAGGTCATTCTGGCGAAATTTAAAGGCTTGTGGCGCAAATACCGTTCGTGCCAGCTCAATGTGCCTCGTCCCAGTTACGACCTGCACCCAGTTCGACCCGGAGTGGCACGGAGAGTTCCGCGGCCCCCTCCATGGCTTCGCAAATACCTGATTTTGCGTCTTCAATGTCCTTTTCCGCCACTTCGAACACCAGTTCGTCGTGGACCTGCATAATCAAGGTGACGTCGAGACCGGATACTTTATTCCATGTTTCCACGCGCAGCATGGCACGCTTGATGATGTCCGCCGCCGTGCCCTGCATGGGCGCGTTGATGGCGGTGCGTTCGGCGGCGGCGCGGCGCTGGCCGTTGCGGTCGCGGATCTCGGGCAGGTAGAGGCGGCGGCCGAATACCGTTTCCACGTAGCCCTGTTCGCGGGCCTGCTCGCGGGTCTCGTCCATGTAGCGCTTCACGCCGGGATAGCGTTCGAAGTAGAGATCCACGTAGCGCTGGGCGGCGCCGCGGTCGATGCCCAGCTGGCGCGCCAGGCCGAAGGCGGACATGCCGTAGATGAGCCCGAAGTTGATGGCCTTGGCGGAACGGCGCTGGTCGCCGCTCACCTGTTCCGGTGGGATACCGAATACCTCGGCGGCGGTGGCGCGGTGGATGTCGGCATCAGCGGCGAATGCCGCCAGCAGACCTTCGTCCCGGGACAGGTGAGCCATGATGCGCAGTTCGATCTGGGAATAATCCGCCGCCAGCAGGCGACAGCCCTCGGGCGCGATGAAGGCCTGGCGGATGCGCCGGCCCTCCTCGGTGCGGATGGGAATATTCTGCAGGTTGGGGTCCGAGGAGGACAACCGCCCGGTGGCGGCCACCGCCTGGTGATAGGAGGTGTGCACGCGGCC
>DATHUT010000261.1:0-1747 GCA_035462005.1 Gammaproteobacteria bacterium
TGACCGGCCAAAGCCCTGTCAAAATTCGGTACATATTGATTTTCCATATCTTTTGTGCAGTCGCCAGGACCCGCTCCCAGGCCCTCCAGCTTGACCTCGCGGGCCAAAACAAAGATCATTAGCCGCTTATTCTTGCCCGGACGCCCTGGCCGAGACCCGGCCTGGCGCCCGTCGGCGCGCCCGCGGCGTGCCCTGGGACCAGAGACAAAACCGTCTGGTTTGAAGAACCTGTACCTGTGGTCTGGCGGGTGATCCCCGCTGCCGACCGCCTGTTGAACGATAAGGAGCCCCATGGATACCGCCGACAAGAAACGGCTGCTGCGCGAAATGCTGTTCGCGCGCCGCTTCGAGGAGCGTTGCTACGAAGCCTATGTGGAACGCAAGATTGGAGGCTTCCTCCATCTCTACCCCGGCCAGGAGGCCTGCTGTTTCGGTGTCATGGAAGCTGCCCGTCCGGGTCATGACTATGTCATCACCGGCTACCGTGACCATGTCCATGCCATCAAATGCGGCACCGATCCGAAGGCCCTGATGGCGGAGTTGTTCGGCAAGGAAACCGGCTGCAGCAAGGGCCGCGGCGGCTCCATGCACATCTTCGACGCCGAGCACCATTTCATGGGCGGCTACGCCCTGGTGGGTGGTCCCTTCCCGCTGGCGGCCGGCATGGCCAAGGCCATCAAGATGAAGGGTGGCGACGAGATCTCCATCTGCTTCCTGGGCGATGCCGCCAACAACCAGGGTACCTTCCACGAATCCCTGAACATGGCCAAGGTCTGGAACCTGCCGGTGCTCTACGTGTGCGAGAACAACCTGTACGGCATCGGTACCCGCATCGACCGCTCCACGGCGGTGATCGACCAGTACAAGCGCTTGGCCGGCTATGACATCCCTGCTGCCCAGGTCGACGGCCAGGACATCGAAACGGTATACGAGGCTGCCAGGATCGCCGTGGACCACGTGCGGTCCGGCAAGGGCCCCTACTTTCTTGAGCTGATGACCTACCGCTACCGTGGTCATTCCATGTCCGATTCCAATGCCTACCGGGCAAAGGATGAGGAGCGCATGTGGTCCGGGCGCGATCCCATCATCCTGCTGCGCGACAAGCTCATCGAGGCCGGCGTCATCACCAAGGAAGAATCCAAGGGCATGGACACCGAGGTCCTGGAGCAGATCGAAAACGAAATCATCCCCTTCGCCGAGGATTCCCCGGAACCCAAGGTGTCCGAACTGGAGAAGTACGTGCTCGCGGAAAACGACCCCTATGTGCGCGGAGGGCAGCGCTGATGGCCGAGATCATGTTCTGGGAGGCGCTCCGTCGTGCCCAAGATGAGGAAATGACCCGCGATCCCCTGGTGATCTGCATGGGTGAGGACATCGGCGTGGCCGGTGGCACCTACAAGGCCACCCAGGGTCTGTACGACAAGTACGGTCCCGAACGCGTCATCGACACCCCCATTTCCGAGAATGGCTACACTGGCATCGGCATCGGTGCCTCCTTCCTGGGCGTGCGCCCGGTGATCGAGATCATGTCGGTGAACTTCGCCTGGCTGGCCATGGACCAGATCTTCAACAGCGCCGCCAAGGTACGCTACATGTCCGGCGGCCAGCTGACGGCCCCGGTGGTGGTGCGTTCCCCGGGCGGCACCGCCCACCAGCTCGGCGCCCAGCACTCGGCGCGCATGGAGAAGGTATTCATGGGCATTGCCGGCCTGCGCGTGGTGACGCCGTCGAACCCGAAGCAGGCCTA
>DATHUT010000262.1:0-2562 GCA_035462005.1 Gammaproteobacteria bacterium
CCACACCAATTCGCGGCCAGAGGCCGCTCCTACGGGGATCCGGGGGAACACCATAGCCCATGACCACCACCAGGACATTACTGCTGCTCTGCCTGCTCGCCCTGGCCACCGCCGTCGAGGCGAACCTGCCTCAGGCCCCCGACCCGGAGCTGCGGGCCGCCCTGCTGCAGGCGGCGCAATCCAGCGACAGCTTCCAGGACCGCTTCGCGGCCGAGGTCTGGCTGACGGACATGAACCGGCGCCTGCACCGGAAGGTGACCGACCACGAGGAACGCCTGACCATCCTCAAGGCCGTTCATTACGAGGCCAGCCGCGCCGATCTGCCCCCGGAACTCGTGCTGGCCCTCATCGAGGTGGAAAGCAATTTCGACCGCTTCGCCATCTCCAGTGCCGGCGCCCGCGGCCTGATGCAGGTAATGCCCTTCTGGCTGGACGAGATTGGCCGCCCCGACGACGACCTGTTCGACATCGAAACCAACCTGCGCTTCGGCTGCACCATCCTGCGTCACTACCTGGACCGCGAGCGTGGTGACCGGGTGCGCGCCCTGGCACGGTACAACGGCAGCCTGGGCCAGACCTGGTATCCGCAACGGGTGTTCACGGCGCTGTCGCAGCGGTGGTTTCAGCAGTGAACCGCGTCCGATTACGCTGCGCTAATCGGACCTAGCGTTACGGGGTCACGAGGTGATCGAGGACTTTTTTGCTCGAGCGTGGCTATGCCTTCTTCACGAATTCCGATTTCAGCTGCATCGCGCCAATGCCATCGATTTTACAGTCGATGTCATGGTCGCCCTCGACGAGGCGGATGTTTCTGACCTTGGTGCCGACCTTGACCACCGATGACGAGCCCTTCACTTTCAGGTCCTTGATCACCGTGACGCTGTCCCCGTCCACCAGCACATTGCCATGGGCATCACGCACCACGGGCTTTTGATCGGCATCTTCGACGGCGACATCCTGCGTCCATTCATGCGCGCATTCCGGACACACATACCGGTCTCCGTCCTGGTAGGTGTATCCCGAACCGCATACCGGGCATTTTGGCAAGTCACTCATATCCTGTCCTGTGGTAATCGATCATCATTGAAAACGCCGCGAGCCTGCACGGCTCCGGCCCATCCCCTTATGTGCGGGAAAATACGGCGATGGATTCCACGTGGGCCGTATGGGGAAACATGTCCATGACCCCCGCCTGCAACAGGCGATAGCCCTGTTTATGCACCAGCAGGCCGGCATCCCGGGCCAGGGAGGCCGGGTGGCAGGACACATAGACAATTCTTTGCGGCTTCAACCGTGCCACCCAGGGCATCATCTCCGCCGCCCCGCTGCGTGGCGGATCGATGAACAGCTTGTCATAGGACTGTCTCATCCAGGGCAGGCCGGAAGGATCCTGGGTCAGATCGGCGGCGTGGAACTCGCAGTTGTCGATGCCGTTGCGCATCGCGTTGTCACGGGCGCGCTGCACCAGTCCGGCATCGCCTTCCACGCCCACCACGGCAGCGGCGCGGCGGGCGATCGGCAGGCTGAAATTGCCCAGGCCGCAGAACAGATCGAGGATACGTTCATGGTCCCGTGGTTCGAGCAGCGCCAGGGCATGATCGATCATGGCGCGGTTGATCTGCGGGTTCACCTGGGTGAAGTCGGTGGGCAGGAAGTCCAGCACCAACTCGTGGGCCGGCAGGGTATAGAACAGCCGTGATTCCTGCGGCCACAGGGGGGCGGCACTGGACGGTCCGGCCGGTTGCAGCCAGAGGTGAAGACCGGTGCGTTGGGCATAGGCCGTCAGCCGTGCCGTATCCTCCGCGCCGAGAGGATCGAGGTTGCGGAACACCAGTGCCGTGGCCTCCTCCCCCACCGCCACTTCGATCTGGGCGATGCGTTCGAAGGTCTGCAGGGACGCGATCAACTCCGCCAGCTCCACCAGCCGCTCGCCGACGGAGGGATGCAACACCTCGCAGCGTTCCAGCTCGGCGAGATAGGGTTTGTTCCGCTCACGGAAACCCACCAGCACCTTGCCCTTCTTGCGCACATGCTTGACGCCCAGGCGCGCCTTGTTGCGGTAGCCCCAGTGCGGCCCGGTGAGCGGCGCCAGGATCTCGCCCGCCTCAACCTTGCCGATGTGCCGCAGGTTATCCAGCAGCACCTGCTGCTTGGCCTGGATCTGCGCTTCCGGATCCATGTGCTGCAAGCTGCAGCCGCCGCAGACCCCGAAATGGGCACACTTCGGCTGCACCCGGTCAACGGAAGCACGCAGCACCTCCACCACCTTGCCTTCGTCATGACGGCGGCTGAGGGCGGTGTAGAGAAAATCCACTTCCTCGCCCGGCAGGGCGCCATCGACGAACACCGCCTTGCCTTCGACGTGGGTCACACCCCGGCCGTCGTGAGACAGTGATTCGATGGTCGTGCGCACGGGGTCGGCAGGCAGGGAAACACGTTTGCGGTTGCGGCGGGTCATGGGAAAGTCCGTAGTGAAGGTATTTTAACGGTTGGCCACGGAAGCAGACGGAATGATGGTGTTGCGGTCATCCGGGGTTTCTGTAGGAGCGGCCTTCGGCCGCG
>DATHUT010000263.1:0-4486 GCA_035462005.1 Gammaproteobacteria bacterium
GAGGGTGTGGTATCGGAGTTCCGCCAGGTAATCATCGAACTCACTCCCCTGGCGTGTAACCTGCAGCAGGCCATTGATGCGGCCACCGGCGTCGGTCAGGGGAACGAAATAGGAGAATAATTCCTCTCCCGCCATATAATCGAATTCACCCTGGAGAACGCCTCGACTGGCGAGTTCGGCGGCCTTGTCGGTGTCCACGGTACCCTGGCGGAAGCCGCTGGCGGCAATGGTGCTGCCCTCGCTGTCATACAGATAGACTCCGTACACCCGGTCGATACTAAAGGCGGAATCCAGCGCCTGCTGAACCGTGCCCTGGTCGCCGCGCTCGAGGGCATGGCTGAGGGGCAGGCGGATGGCGCGCGCCACCAGTTCGATATCCTTCTGCATGCGTTCCTGAGTTCGGTGTTCCAGGTTCGCGATGCTGTACCAGCCGGTCAGGAAGGTGGCAAGGAGCAGTGGCAGCAGCAACACCAGAATCAGTGTGGTGGCCAGCGAAGGTGAGCCAGCGGCAAGCCGGGTAATGCGATCTGGCTTTATTTGGCGCATGTGTCAAGATTATACGGATGTTGGTGTCTCAATTCGAACCAGGACGCTACAATTGACGTTGGTACAGCATTTGCTGTGATGAATATGTGCCTGTTTGCAATGACTATGCCGGAGTTCTTATGTTACGTCTGATTGTTTTTACCCTGTCCCTGCTGGTCCTGCCCGCGGTGGCGGCGGACTGCCTGGAGGTCGCTGAATCCGGCTTCGATATCGACAAGAGCGAAGTGGGTGCCGGTGAGGTGCATTGGCATGCCCTGATCGAGAATGAATGCGATCGTAACCAGGATGCCATGCTGACCGTCGAATTCCTCGATGGCGACCAGCAGATGATCTACGAGGTGCAGGATCAACTGGTCGTGGAACGGCAGGGGCAGGCGCAGGCGGGACGAACGATCTATGTGCCCGCCATGTATCTTGACGAGATCAAGGGCATCAATATCCGGTTGGAAGCACGTGAGCGTCCTTTCTGATCCAGTTTCGTTCCGCCTGAATCAGAACAGCTCGAATTCCAGCTCCCGGTAGATAAAGCTGGTATTGGCGCGCTGGTTTTCCTCGTAGAGCGGTACATCGCGCCACTCTTGCATCTCGACCTGCTCCACGGTCTCCATCAGGGGTACCCCCGATTCCACCTTCTCCCCGATGCGCTGGCGCATTTCGCGGATATAGTCGTGGGTGGCTTGCACCATGGGGAAGGGCGGCGTCTGGGCGCTGCCGTGACCGGGTACCATCAACCGTGCGTCGGGGAAATGATCTTGCAGCCACTCCTGGGCCTCCAGGGACTGCCGGCTGTTGCCATCGCCGATATAGGTGAGGCGCTGGTTGAAGGCCAGGTCGGAGATCCAGAGGATTTCATCTTCCACCTGGTGTACCACCAGGTCACCGTGAGAATGATGCTGGCCGGCATTGTAGACATCGATGGTCTTGCCGCCGAGTTCGATACGGTGTCGTGCAAAGCGCTCTTCCGGCACCGCCAGATCGGCCTCCACCGCTTCGAAGCCCTCCATGTCTTTCGGCAGGAGTTCGCGACGATAGGCTACGGATTCCTCCAGGGTGGCCGAGGCCAGGTAGTCCGCCATGCCGGCGTGACCGATGACGCGGATGTCCTCTATGGCGCGAAAGGCGCTGGCGCCATAGGCGTGATCGGGATGGTTATGGGTTAGGATGAGGTAGCGGATGGGCTGGTCGGTAACGGCGCGAATGGTGCTGATCAGGCGCCGGCCCAGGAACGGAGTGCCGAGGGCATCGATGACCACCACGCCATCATTGGTGACAATGAAGCCGGCATTGCCGTTGAAGCCGCGATTGTCCTCATCGATGGTGGAAATGTTTCCGTAGAGAAAATAGGTATCCGGACCGATGCGATACAGGGGCAGGGTGGCATCGTCGCCATCCTCCACCGCGAGCCGGGTATGGGGCAGTTCAGTGGTGTCGATGGCCCGTGCCGGCAGCTGGTGCCGGGTCGCGCCCGCGCCCTCGCCGCGGCTGATCAGGGCGCCGGTCGCGTCTTCTCCAGTCTGTGACTGGGCCGCGCCCAGGCACGCCAGGACGAACAACAGCCATCGGCATGTGTGAAGAAGGGGGACAGTGGAACAGGGTGTGTGGTTCATCGTGATCTCCCGCGATGGGTGTATGTGACCAGCGACAGGCGTCACGGGCGCGTCGCTCGGCGTCCATGCACCAAGTGTGGACCCGGGAATGCAGGCTGGCCAGGCGGTCCGTCGGAAAATCCTGCCCACAGCATGCCACCGCAGGGCAGGTTGCGAATTGTCAATGCGCCCCATTGCCCCTGGTTCATATGATGGTGTCGAAAAAAAGAGGGGTAGCCATGAGTGACCACGTATACAAAATAATCGAGCTGGTAGGAACGTCCACCAAGAGTTCGGATGAAGCCATAGAACTGGCCATCGCGAAGGCTGGTAAATCCCTGCATAACCTGGACTGGTTCGAGGTGCTGGAAACGCGCGGGCACATCGTCGAGGGCAAGATCGCACACTACCAGGTGAAGGTTAAGATTGGTTTTCGCCTCGATTGATTCCCGGCATCGGTCACCAGGCAAGATGAATGACACGAAGGGATGCGGCTTGCATCCCTTCGTGCCGTTGGTGCGCGGGAATCTCAGGAGCATGCCACCTTGGCCCGGAGCATGTTGAGCTTGATGGCCCAGTTGATGCGTTGCGGCACATAGGCGATCAGCTTCAGGCCGATTTTCGGGATATCCGTGGGCTTGGCGCTGGCACCGGCACTGGCCGTGCCATTGGCGACGGCGGCACCGGCCGAGGCACCGGCTTCCCCCTTGACCGAGACATCGGGGATCATGCCCTCCACCTTCTCGATTTCCCAGCCCAGCATTTCCAGGCGAGCCTGGATCAGGTCGATGACGGGCTTGTCGGCTTCGTTCACCCATTCGCACATGCGGTCACCCCGGGTCGAGGTACCCCGGGTGTTGGCCGAGGCCGTGCGGGTGTTGGGGCCGAAGCCGGAGGGATCCATCAGGGGCGGCAGGGAATCCAGGGTCTGGCGAATCTCGTAGGCCATGGCTTCCAGTTCCGCCACCTTGGTCGACATGGCCTGCCACATCAGGTAGAGGGCGCGCGGGGGGATGTAGTCGATCAGGTCGGAAGTGCGCTGGATATTGGCGACCAGCTCCTGGTTGCCGCTGAGGGCCGGCACATCGGCCACCAGGGAGGAAAAGTCGTTGAAGATGTTCTTCAGGCTGGCGCGGAAGCTGGCGCAGGTGGCGCTGCAGCCATGGCCGCCGGAGAAATACTGGTAGTCGGCCTGCATCTGGTTCACCAGTTCCATGCTGTCCCGGAACTGCTCCATCACCTGCAGCTCCTGCACCTTCTGGAAGATATCGGCAGCCGGCGCCTTGACCTGCTCGACGGCCTTCACCAGGGGGCGGTTTTCGCGCACGTTGGTGATATGGACGCCGGTCTTGGTTTTTACTTTCTGGATACGATCGCCGAATCCTGCGCTGGCCAGGCCGGGCAGGGCGATGGCGACGGCGGTTGCCAGGGAAATGAGGGTACGGCGGAACTGGGTTGTGGTGATGGTCTTCATGGCGGCTCTCCTTTGGTTGGTCGGTACTGCAGGGCTCTTGTTGTCTTGCTGCCCTGCTTGGAACCAACTGTACGGAGAGACCCCTTCGGGCGCCGTGAACTAGTGGAGCGGAGAATGTGACTTATTCACACCTGCATTCATCCCGTCATGCGCCGGCATGACGGAATATCGAGGACTTCCGTGGGGTTGCGCTACGGCCAGCGACGCGCGAACGCCGACAGGAAGGCCTCTTTCTCGCCATCATCGGCCAGTTCCGCGGCCAGTAGCCGTCCCAGGCTGGCCGTATCAGAGGCGCGTCCGGCGGCCTGCCTGACCAGCAGATGTGCGATGGGGCCGAGGTATTCACCCAGCAGACGTGCGGCGCTGTCGAGCAGCGCCCGGTCGAAGCGGCCTTCGGGCGGGTTGGCGTCAGCCCGGTCCGGCACGATCCGGATGTCGGGCGTGGCCAGGATGCGGTCGAGTTCTTCCAGCGTGCCGGCCTTCTGTGCGGCCCGCTGCACCAGGATTCTGGCCATGGGGCCGATCTCTTCGGTCAAGTGGCGTATCCGGCTCTGCAAGGCTTCAGGCTCCCAGTTCACGCTGACCGAAGGCTCAGTGGCAATGGGTGGTGCCGCCGCCCCCCGGCCATCGCTGCCGGTGCGTGCGGCCGCTACTTCGTAGACCTCGAATTCGCGCACATGTTTGTCCGCCCTCTTGCCCAGGTACGAGAACAGCTCGGCGTATTCCTGGCTGAGGCAACCGATCACTTCATAGAAGGAGCGTGAGACGAAGATCTGCCCGGCACCGGCAAAGTCCATGATACGTGCAGCGCAGTTGATGCCTTCCCCGAGCGTGGTCTTGTCGCCATTGACGTCGAGTACGATCTTGATCGGGCCGAGAT
>DATHUT010000264.1:0-2807 GCA_035462005.1 Gammaproteobacteria bacterium
GGCTCCTAGGTAAGGGCCCGACACGCATTTTTCAAGTATCCGAACCGGAAAAAATCACCACCCTCGCTCACAGCGCGACGGGCAGGTATTCCACCGCGCCCTCGTGAGCCAGCAGCCAGTATTTGCGCGCCATCATCGGTCCCTGGGTGTGCCCGGAATAGCCGCCGCCACCGGTCTTGCCCACCACCCGGTGGCAGGGCACGAGGATGGGGATAGGGTTTTCCCGGCAGGCACCGCCAATGGCCCGCGCACCACTGCCCAGGCGCGCGGCCAGGGCGCCATAGGTCAGGGTCGTGCCAGGCGGAATGACACACAGTGCCTGCCAGACCCGTTGCTGGAAGGGGGTACCTTCCAGCAACAGGGGCGGCAATTCCAGGGCGGCGCGGCCATCGTGAAAATAGTTTTCCAGCAGACTGGCCACGCGCCGGGTAGCCACGCTGCGTCCCGGCTTCAGCAGCACGTCCTTGCCCAGGTACTCGATGGCGCGCAGCCGTTCTCCCGCCATGTGCACCCCCAGGCGCCCCAGCGGGGTTGGCAGGACCAGGTCAAAGGCATCCTCTTTCATGAACGCACCTCCCGTGCCGCGGCACGCAATTGCAGCCGCTGGATCTCGTTAAGCAGCATGGCCCGCCGCCCCGGCTCGCGGGTACTGTTGAGCAGGGTCTGGTAGACGCGCCGCGCATCCTCCAGCAGACCGGCCTCGGCCAGGGACTGGGCGGCATGGTAACGGGCCGTCTGCGCCCAGGGATCCATGGCGGAAGGGTCGGTCAGCGTGGCCGACTGCAGATAAAGATAGGCGGCCCGCGCCGGCTTGCCCAGTGCCAGCCAGGAATCGGCCTGCCAGAAGAGTATTTCACGTGTGCGCTGTGTGGGCATTTCCCGTCGCAGCAGGCGTTCGAACAGGTCGATGGCCTGCTGGTGGGCCGCCACCGTCTGCAGGTCGAACACCACCTGCACCCAGCGGTCCAGCTGCTCGTCAACCAGCAGGCGTTCACCCTCCAGCAGGTTGGCCAGCATGGCCGCCCCCTGCTCCGCCTGCCCCGTGTGAATGGCCACCCGCGCCCGCCGCAGCCCCCATTCCATCGCATCGGCCCCAGGCGGGGGTTGCGTCATATCCTGCATCAGTCGCGAAGCGAGCCGCAGGTTACCTTCCTCCAGGGCCTCGTCGATCAGTCGATACCGGATCACCCCGGGCAACCGGTCGCTGCCCTCGAAGCGGTGGGAATCCAGATACAGCCGGTGCACCAGCTGCTCTCCCCGCGGCAGGGCCGCGAGCAGGGAAACCAGGTACTCGTGCGCCAGTTCGCGGCGTTCCGGGGTGCTGCCATGGGTACTGAGCACGGTGAACAGGACCCGTGCACGCAGCGGATCCTTTTCCAGTGCCTCGGTGGCCGGGAAATACCAGTCGTCGTCGGCGCCCAGCAGGCGCTGCTCCTGGTTGCCCAGTTTGCGACCATGGGTCAACCAGGCATCCCATAGCTGGTCGCCCGTCACCTCGTACAACACCCACTCCGGCTGGGATTCGCGTGGTACTGCCAGAGCCTGTTCCAGGGTGTCGATATACTGTAACGACGGCAAGCCCCGGGCCGCCTCCACCGCCAGCTGCCAGGCCAGGGCGCGGGCTGCCGGGGCGGTATCCCGGTCCAGCGCAAGACGGCGTGCCGCCTGGTGCACTTCCTCGGCCGCCAGCTTCCCACTGCGCAAGCGGGCCGCCAGTCGTAATACCGCGCCCGTCGCACCCTCGGCCTCCGTGGGTAAGGCCAGCATTTCCTCGTACCGCTCCGTCTGCAGCAGTACCCGCAGTCGCAGGTGATTCCATTCCCGGCCACCGGCACCGAAATCCTGCTGGTAGCGCACCAGCGCGCTGCGGGCATCCTCCAGTTCGGCATCCATCAAATAGGCCTGGATCACCATGCGCCGCCAGCGCATGAGGGTATCCATTTGCGCGTCGGCCGCATTCCATAACAGGTCACGCAACACCCCGAGGGCTTCACCGGAGCGCTGTTGTTCCAACAGGGCGGAAGCCCACTCGGTATGGGCCCAGCGACGGAAATCCACGGACACATCCGGCGGCAGTGCCGCGAGTCGTTCGATCACCGTATCCACGTCTCCCAGGGTCCGCAGCAGGTAGACGCGCTCCCGTTCCAGGCTCATCCAGGTGACGGGGTTCTCCGCATAGGCGGGCTGCTGGTCATCCAGGTACCGCAGCGCCAGTTGCGGGGCACCGACCCGTGCCAGCATGGCCAGTTCCGACAGGCCGAGGGCTTCTTCGACGGCCGCCGCGGGCCGCGCCGACATCACGCCGAACAGCAGGATGAGCAGCAGATTCCTCAGCGGTGTAATGACAGTGGTGACGGGCAAGGGCGGTTTCTCCCGGCGGATCGCAGCCGCCATTGTAGCAGCCGCGCGCAGCGGGAGTGCCCTTCCGCAAAGACAAAAGGGGCTCCCCGTTGCCGGGGGCCCCTTTTGAAGCGACCGGGAAATCGCTGGTCGGTTCGTCATGCCGGCGCGAGACCGGCATCCATGCATCCAATTCCCCCGGGCTCCGGCATCCGCCGCAACGACAAGAAAAGAACTGGGAGGTGAGCTAGATCTTTTCCTTGATACGGGCGGCTTTGCCGGACAGATCACGCAGGTAGTAAAGCTTGGCACGGCGCACGTCGCCGCGACGCTTCACCTGGATTCCCTGCACCACCGGGCTGTGGGTCTGGAACACACGCTCCACGCCTTCGCCATGGGAAATCTTGCGTACCGTAAAGGCGGAGTTGATGCCACGGTTCCGCTTGGCAATGACGATGCCCTCGAAA
>DATHUT010000265.1:0-15964 GCA_035462005.1 Gammaproteobacteria bacterium
GCACGCCCTGGATGTCCTCAAGGAGGGGCGTTACGAGGAGGCCTCCAAGGCCTTCCGTGATTTCCTGTCCAGCTATCCGGACAGCCGTTACGGGGCGAACGCCCGTTACTGGCTGGGCGAGGCCCACTATGTGGTGCGGGATTTCGATACGGCCCAGCGGGAATTCACCGAGGTGGTGGAGCGCTTTCCCCAGGACCCGAAGCTGGCCGATGCGCGCCTGAAACTGGGTTTCATCCATTACGAGCGCCAGGAATGGGACAAGGCCAGGCAGACCCTGCAGGCCGTGGTGGACCAGCACCCCGGCTCCACCGCCGCGCGGCTGGCCCAGGATCGCCTGGCGCGCATGGGGCAGGAGGGGCGTTAGCCACCTGCCTGGCCCTGGGTCGGGGTTCGGCCCGACATGTAGTACCATTCCACCATGACCATTGCCTCCATGCCCGTGACGCCTGATGCGCTGGCCCTGCCGGTACGTATCACGGAAATCTTCCATTCCCTGCAGGGTGAGTCCCGCACGGTGGGCGTGCCCACGGTGTTCGTGCGCCTGACGGGTTGCCCCCTGCGCTGCGGCTACTGCGATACGGAGTATGCCTTTCAGGGCGGGCACAAGATGACGGTCGGGGAGGTACTGGCCGAGGTGTCCGCCTGGCAACCCCGCTATGTCACCGTGACCGGCGGCGAGCCCCTGGCCCAGAAGAGCTGCCTGCCGTTGCTGTCCCGGCTGTGCGATGCCGGCTACGAGGTATCACTGGAAACCAGTGGTGCCCTGGATGTCGGCGGCGTGGATCCGCGGGTGGTGAAGGTGATGGATCTGAAGACCCCGGGCTCCGGCGAGTGCGAACATAACCGGATGGAAAATTTGCGTCACCTGAGTCCTCGTGACCAGGTGAAGTTCGTGATCTGTGATCGCGTCGACTACGACTGGAGCCGCGAGCTGATCGCGCGTGAGGGTCTGGCGCGGCGTTGCGAGGTACTGTTTTCCCCCTGCCACGGCCGCCAGGACCCCACCGAGCTGGCGGACTGGATCCTGGCGGACCGGCTGCCGGTGCGCTTTCAGCTGCAACTGCACAAGTACCTATGGGGCGACGCGCGGGGAAAATGAGGGTGGACGGGAAGGCGGTCATTCTGCTGTCCGGGGGGCTGGATTCGGCCACCTGCCTGGCCCTGGCGCGGGAGCAGGGCTATGACTGCCACGCCCTGAGCCTGGACTATGGCCAGCGTCACAGCGCCGAGCTGGCGGCGGCGCGGCGGGTGGCCCAGAGCCTGGGGGTGCGCGAGCACAAGGTCATCCGCCTGGATCTGGGCGGAATTGGCGGCTCGGCCCTGACCGACTCCGCCATCGATGTGCCGGACACCCCGGCGGAAGGGATTCCGGTCACCTATGTCCCGGCTCGGAATACAATTTTCCTGGCCCTGGCCCTGGGTTGGGCCGAGGTCCTGGGGGCCTGGGACCTGTTCGTGGGCGTCAATGCCGTGGATTATTCCGGATATCCCGACTGCCGCCCGGAATATATCGCCCAGTTCGAGCGTCTTGCCAACCTGGCCACCAAGGCCGGAGTGGAAGGGGGGCGGTTTCAGGTCCATGCCCCCCTCATTCACATGAGCAAGGCGGATATCATCCGTGCCGGCAGCCGCCTCGGCGTCCCCTACGCCGATACAGTCTCCTGCTACCGTGCCGATGCACAGGGACGGGCCTGCGGACGCTGTGATTCCTGCCGGCTGCGGGCCGCGGGCTTTAAGGCGGCGGGCATCCCGGATCCCACCCTTTATTCAGGGGATTGATGCCGCTCTCGCCAGGTGAGTGTCCTATTATTCGCGAGCCGGTCTTTCCGACCTGGTTCAGATGGTATTGAGAGGTAAGCATCATGGTCTTTGAAAACTTTGCCGCCGCCCAGGGTTATCTCCTGTGGGGCACCTTCCTGTTGGCCCTGGTGTTGGGTGCGGTCGCCAACAAGACCAATTTCTGCACCATGGGTGCCGTGTCCGACTGGGTGAATATGGGGGATACTGGCCGCATGCGCGCCTGGTTGCTGGCCATCGCCGTGGCCCTCCTGGGGGTGACGGTGCTGGAAGCCATGAACCTGGCGGACCCTGACAACGCCTTTCCGCCCTACCGTATGAGCCAGCTGATCTGGGCCGAGAACCTGCTGGGCGGTCTGCTGTTCGGCATCGGCATGACCCTTGGCTCCGGTTGCGGCAACAAGACCCTGATTCGCATCGGGGGTGGCAACCTCAAGTCCGTCATGGTGTTCCTGATCATCGGTGGGATCGCCTACTACATGGTCAATCCCATCCGCGGTGACCAGACCCTGATGTCGCTGCTGTTCATTGACTGGATCCGTCCCCTGGCCATCAACCTGTCCGGCCCCCAGGACCTGGGTACCTTTATCGCGGGTCCGGAAGCGGCCGGCACCGCACGTCTGGTCATCGGTCTGCTGCTGGCCTTGCTGGTGCTGGGTATCGTGTTCAAGTCCGCGGACTTCCGTCGCGGCTTCGACAACATCCTCGGTGGCCTGGTGGTAGGCCTGACAGTGGTCGGTGCCTGGTATATCACCTCCAACCTGATGCTGAGCTACGAGTCCGAGTTCGAAGGCGAGATGGTTGTGAGTACCCGTGAATTCGTCGATCCCACCTCCACTACTGGCTGGGCGACGATTGCAGACATGGGCATGGCCGACGAGGCGCCGGTGCTGGAAGGTTGGGATGCCAGTCGTCCGAATGTAGCGAGCCAGAGTCCCCAGTCCTTCACCTTCATCAATCCCATGGGCCAGAGCCTGGGGTATGCGGGCGGGGGCTTCGAGCGCTCCGAACTCAATTTCGGTGTCATGGCGGTGCTGGGTGTGATCCTGGGTTCCTTCCTGTGGGCCATCCTCAGCAAGGGTTTCCGTATCGAGTGGTTCAGCTCGGGACGGGATTTCGCCAATCACCTGGTGGGCGGCATTCTGATGGGCTTCGGCGGCGTGCTGGCCATGGGCTGCACCATCGGCCAGGCGGTCACCGGCGTGTCCAGCCTGGCCATCGGTTCCTTCATCACCTTCTTCGCCATCGTGCTGGGCAGCGCCCTGACCATGAAGATACAGTACTACCGCATGGTGTACGAAGAGGCCAGCTTCCCCGCCGCGCTGGTCAGCTCCCTGGTGGATTTCCGCCTGTTGCCCAGGGGCCTGCGCAAGCTCGAAGCGGTCTGATCTGAAGCGGGCGCCCTCTTTCATTGGGAGAGGGCGCGGTTTCGCAGGGTTGTCATTTCTCCCGGGTACGGTATTATTCCCGGCTCGCTTTACGGGTCGTTAGCTCAGTTGGTAGAGCAGTTGGCTTTTAACCAATTGGTCATAGGTTCGAATCCTATACGACCCACCATCCAGGCAATAAAAAACCCCGGTCTGTCTCCAGGCCGGGGTTTTTTGTTGGAACGATTACCGACTACATACGGGAACCGGGGCCGTTGATTTCCAGACCATTGCTCATGTAGGTATGGAAGTACTCCAGGTTCCGGTACTCCTCGCTCTGCGGTGCGAAGGACGCGGCACGCACCTGTCGGTTACAGCCTCCGTAGCGCCGGTGCAGTGTCCCGACATTTTGCCACTTGGAGCGGAAGGTCGGGAAGTGACTGGTCTGACCCAGGCCCGGACTCAGGATGTTGGCCCGCACATAGTAGCCGGGATAGGACACGTGGCAGTCGGCACAGGACATGTTGAGCTGACCGCGCTTGGCGTAGTAATGCTCCTTGCCGCTTTCATAGGCCGCCAGGGCGCGAGGATCGTTGGGGATCTTCACGTTGATGGTATTGCCCCGCGAGGTCCAGGACATATAGGCGGAGATACTGGCAATGGCACCCTTTTCGTAGCCCAGCGGTTTCTCTCCGTTCTTGACCCGGCACTCGTTGATTTCCATCTCGATGGTTTTTACCTGGCCGGTCTTGGTATCGAAGTAGGGGTAGTCCTGCTTGATGCCGATACCGCCGTTCTTGAAGCAGCTGGCATAGGTCTTGCCATTTGCAAAGGGGGTATTGAACAGTTGCTCACCCTCTTCGACGGCCACGGTGTAGGGCGGGAAATCCTCGATGGCTTCCCACTGGGAGCGTTTTTCCGGGTCGAGTGCGTACAGCCCGTTGACGAAGTCATCGTGCGGTACGTTCGGGAAACGCTTGTGGAAGTGGGCCTGGTATTCCTTCATGTCCTGTTCCGGCGTGGCCTGGGCGACGATGGGCGCGGAGCCCATCAACCCGACTGCCACGGCCATGGTCAGTAGTTGTTTCATGGATGGTTTGCCTCCAGTCGTGTTTGGTGCAGGTATTGTGGTTGTTGGCAGGGCTCAGGCGACGGTGGCTTCCGCCGAGTCGCTTTCGCCCTTGTTGTCCACCCAGCTCATTTTCAGGGTATCGCCCTTCTTGGCGCCGGAGAAACGGAACGACAGGTAGGGATTGGTGGAAATGGCCGGCCCCCAGAGGCTGGTCATCACCGTATTGCCATTGTGTTCGCAAACCACTTCCTGGATGAAGTGTGCCGGGATGAGATCCCCGGTTTTCTTGTTCTTCATCATGCCGGTTTCCATGGGGTGACTGATCAGCGCTCGAACGGTGGTCACGTCACCTTCCAGGTTGGCGCGCATTCTGATTGAGTTTGCCATGCTTCTTTCCTCGTTTCGGTCTCGGTTCAGGTTATCGGTATGGGGCCGGCCTTAGCCGCCACAGCCACCGATGGTGACCTTGACCTCTTTGCGTGTGCTGTGCAGTTTACCGTCGGCCTTGACCACGGCGATGACATCGGAGGTCTTGCCCATCTTCATGCGGGTGGCTACAAAGCCTTCCGCGCCCGCGCCCAATACGAAGGAGGCGGTAAGAGGCGATGCGTTCTTCTCCGTCAGGATGCTGATGGACTCGATGTTGGCGATGTTGGTCTCGACGGTGATCGGAACCACGTTGCCGTTTTCCGCGATGTCCGGTGCCCGGATCTGGATCTGTTCGTTGCTACTCAGGTCGGCGGAGCCGGCCAGGTTGTTCAGGGCATCATCCACGGACTTGGATTCAAAGGCGGACTGGGGCCAGGCAGCCAGTACCATACGCGGGGTCAGGAGACCGGCGCCCAGGGCGAAACCGACGCTGCTGATTGCGGCGGTGCCTTTCAGGAAAGTTCTGCGTTTCAAGCTGTTCACGTGTGCTTCTCCTAAGGTTGCCGTAATCGGGTTACAGCGTGTACATGTACTCAACAATCTGATCGATTTCCTTCTCGGTCAATACCTGATGACGGCCGAAGGGCGGCATGATGCTGTTTGGATTGGCCTTGGTGGAATCCCAGATCTGGGCGCGCAAGCGGGCCTTGTCCGGGAAGCGGGCCTTCATGGCGACCAGGGGTGGCCCGATGTTGCCTGTCATATCACCGCCCTCGATGGCGTGGCAGGCCAGACAATTGCCCTTGCGGCGGTCAAAGGCCACCTGCTTGCCCTGTTCGGCGGCTGAGGCTTCTGCTTCTTGCGCAGATACGGCTACCGGCGCCAACGCCAGACTGCCCAGCAGTGCGGCGATGGATGTGGCTGTGGTAATGATGCTCGGGAATGGCCGCATCGTTTCCTCCTATGGTGTTGGATTGGCTCGAATGGTTGTTTCCGTGGCAAGGGCTTGCCCGCGGCTTGTGGAGCGTATTGCTTGCGAATACCGAACTACTGACATTGATGGCTTGGGCGTCATGCTGCTACTACGACCGACTATAGCTTCCCCCTTGGTGGGAGTCAAAGCCATGTCGCAACCGACATGATTGAAAGTCATCATCGCCATATTAGAGTCTTTTAACATACTATTTGTGGACATCGGCAAGCACACGGTGGTTCGTGTGCGGTACAACGAACGACTCGTGAATGCTGGGACGCCGCCAGCCGGGGTTTTATTCCCGGCACGCCAATACGCGTATCAGCGCGCATCTTCCTGGCGTGCCTCGTTCTTGAAGGTATGCAGGCGGGCACTGATTCGGGCGTTATCGTAGAACTCCAAACCAGGCACCTGCAGGGCCAGTTCCAACTGGTCGATGGCCGCGTGGGTCTGGCCATTCAAGTAGTAGTATTCTGCGGTGGCTTCGTGGGATTCACGCCGCCGGCCTTCCTTTCCAGAAGCCTCGGCCAGCAGGCGGTAGAGTTCGGGCTGCCGGTTCTCGCCACGCTGGATCAGGCTGGTCAGCAGCTTGCGGGCCCGGGCAGGCTCGTCGTGGGAGAGCAGGGCGGCGGCATAGGCGCGGGTGACGGTAACGTTGCCGGGATTGAGTTCCAGCAACTCCTCGTACAGGGCCAGGGCCCGGGCGGGCTGGTTTCGCTCCAGCTCCAGCCGGGCGAGATTGAGCGGGTAGTGCAAACGATCCGGGTTCTGTTGCCGCAGGCGGGTCAGTTCCCGCCGTGCATCCTCGTGGTCGCCCGTGCGCCACAGGGCCAGGGCATAGCCGAAGCGCTCCGCCTCGCCGAGGCTCTTGGTGCGCGCTTCGTAATCCGCCACCAGATCACGCAGTTGCCTGCTTGACTCCACTTGCAGGCGGGTGCGCGCCAGCTGGAAGGCGAGGCTGTCCCGGCGCCCCTCTCCAGCGTGGGCCTCGGCACGCGCGGCCGTCTCGGCAATACGGCTGGTGGTGACCGGGTGGGTGCTGAGGAATTCCGGCAGTCGGTTGCCATAGAGCCGGCTTTGCTGGTGGAGGCGCTCGAAGAAATCGGGCATGCCCCGGGGATCAATACCGGACCGCACCAGGGTCTGGATGCCGACCCGATCCGCCTCGTGTTCATTGGCGCGGGTGAAATTGATCTGGTACTGGGCGCTGGCGGCCTGCAGTCCCACCAGGGCCGCCTGACCGGCCTGGCTGTCCTGGCTGCCGATGAGGATGGCGGCAAGCAGCGCTGCCGCGGTGGGCAGGCTCATGCGCTGAGCGGCTTCATAGGCCCGCAGCAGGTGGCGCTGGGTCACGTGGGCGATTTCATGGGCCAGCACACCGGCCAGTTCGCCTTCGTTGCGGGCCGCCAGCAGCAGACCGGTGTGCACGCCGATATAGCCACCCGGGCCGGCGAAGGCGTTGATCGAAGGATCATCCACCAGGAAGAAGGTGAAGCCATAGCCGGGCGCATCGCTGGCAGCGGCGAGCTGGTAGCCCAGCTGTTGCAGATAATCGTTGAGTTCCGGATCTTGCACCAGCTTGCCGCTGCGGCGGATTTGACGCATGAAGGATTCGCCGAACTGCTTTTCCTGTTCCGGGGAAATCAACTGGCCGGCGGTGTCACCCATGCTGGGAAGATCGGCCAGGTCCGCGTGGCTAAAGGGCAGGGCGGCGAAGCCGAACAGGGCGCCGGCGAGGGTGATGCGGATGAGGTGATTCATTCCATGCCGCTACTGCGGCCCGTCTCCAGAAATCATGGGTACAAAACCTCCTGCCGGCGGGTGCGGCTGGCTGGTTCATGAGACCACCATACCGGCCCCTGGGTTCCGGGGCCAGGGTGTGGCTTGACTGCCGCAATGATTATTAGAATATAATGATATACATTATTGCACAGGCCAGTAGACGAGGTTCTTCGCCCATGTATGGAATCCAGGAAATCGATAGTGCAACCCTCGAACAGCAACTGCGTGTCGATCCCGACCGTTACCGCCTGGTGGACGTGCGTGGACCGGCGGAATGGCCGCAGGGCATCATCGAGGGTGCTGAACTGCTGCCCCTGCACCTGTTGCCCCTGCAGGCGGGGCAATGGCGCGACCCGCGGCCGATCCTGTTCTACTGTCGTTCGGGTGCTCGATCCGCCCAGGCCTGCGCCTGGATGATGGCGCAAGGCCATGCGGCTGTCGTCAATCTGCGAGGGGGTGTGCTGGACTGGGCGCGCCATGGCCTGCCCCTGGTGCCGCCCGGGCAGGCCCGGGCGGCGGGCTGACGCGGGCGGGTCCCGGGGGATTCGCGGGAGGTGTGGGGCCGCATGGCTTGCTATAACGCCGGCCTGATGTTGTATACTGGCTGCCCGGTTAGCCTGTCCAGGTGCCGCTGGCAACAACAATCTACAGATTCAGGAGCTTTCTAACATGGCGAATTACGACGACGAGCTGGATGCATCCGGCCTGAACTGCCCCCTGCCCATCCTGCGCGCGAAAAAGGCCCTCGGTGCCCTCGACAGCGGCAAGGTGCTGCGTATCATCGCGACCGACCCCGGTTCTGTGAAGGATTTCGAAGCCTTTGCCAAGCAGACCGGTAACCAGTTGCTGGAATCCAAGGAAGCGGGCGGCAAGTTCGAATTCCTGATCAAGAAGGCCTGAGTCCCGGTCCTCCCTTCCCGCGCCCGGCCCGGCTCATGGGGGCCGCCGGGTGGCGGGGCTGCTTCAAAAACCGTCCGGCTTCGTGCCGGACGGTTTTTTTATGCGCTCACGAAAAGCGCACTGTTTCCAGGAGAAAGTCCCGGGTCCCGCCCGTCGGCAGCGAAGCCAGGAGCGTGCTACTGTATCGGGATGTAATGAAATAGATTCACCCCAACCAACGTCTATCGCCAATACCCCACGTAAAGATTGTCCTGAGTCGAGAGGAGAACCAATGAATCTGTCCCGCCGAGAATTTCTGCAGATGCTGGCGGCGGCTAATGCCGCCGGCTTCGGCCTTACCGCCTGTGGTAATGATGGTTCCGGGCAGGGGGCGGGCGGCGCGGCCGGGACCGCGAAGGGGCCGGCCAATCCCTACGAGTTGCCCAGCTTTGGTAATGTGAGCCTGCTGCACTACACCGACTGCCATGCCCAACTGTTGCCGGTCTATTTCCGCGAGCCCAATATCAACCTCGGTGTGGGCAGCATGCGCGGCCGGCCACCACACCTCGTGGGCAAGCGCCTGCTGGAGTATTTCAATCTCGAGCATCCCACCCTCTGGTCCCATGCCTACACCCACCTGGATTTCACCGCCCTGGCGGAGAAATACGGCCGCGTCGGCGGTTTTGCCCACCTGGCCACCCTGGTCAAGAACGTGCGCGCCCAACGTCCCGACTCGTTGCTGCTGGATGGCGGTGATACCTGGGGTGGCGGTAGTGGCACCGCCGTCTGGACCTATGCCCAGGACATGGTGGACGCCCAGAAACTGCTCGGCGTGGACATCATGACCGGCCACTGGGAATACACCTACGGTGCCGACCGGGTGCGCGAGATCGTGGAGAAGGATTTCGCCGGTCATATCGACTTCGTGGCCCAGAACGTGGTGGATGTGGAATGGGGCGACCGGGTGTTCCGGCCCTATGTCATCCGCAGCGTCAACGGCACCAATGTGGCGACCATCGGCCAGTCCTTCCCCTACACCCCAATCGCCAATCCCCGTTACCTGGTGGAAGACTGGTCCTTCGGCATCCGCCACCAGGCGATGCAGGAAGTGGTAAACCAGGCCCGTTCCGAGGGTGCCGAGGTGGTAGTGGTGCTATCCCACAACGGCATGGATGTGGACATCAAGATGGCCGGCCTGGTGGACGGCATCGACGCCATCATGGGCGGGCATACCCACGACGCCGTGCCCCAGCCCCTGGAGATCAAGACCCCCAACGGCGGCACCTGCCTGGTGACCAATGCCGGTTCCAATGCCAAGTTCCTCGGCGTGCTCGACCTCGACGTGCGCGATGGCAAGGTGCAGGGATACCGGTACAAGCTGCTGCCCGTGTTCTCCAACCTGATCGAGCCGGACAAGGAAATGGCCGACTATATCGAGAACATGCGCAACCAGACCGTTACCTACGAAGGCGATACCTTCCGCATGGCGGACAAGCTGAGCGAGAAACTGGCGGTCTCCGAGGACCTGCTGTACCGGCGTGGCAACTTCAACGGCACCTTCGATCAGGTGATCGTCGATGCCCTCATGGAGCAGGTGGATGCCCAGATCGCCTTCTCGCCCGGCTTCCGCTGGGGTACCACCGTGCTGCCTGGCATGGACATCACCTTCGAGCACGTCATGGACCAGACCGGCCTCACCTACCCGGCGGTCACGCGCAACGAAATGAGCGGCGAGACCATCAAGACTATCCTTGAGGACGTGGCCGATAACCTGTTCAACGAAGACCCCTTCTACCAGCAGGGTGGCGACATGGTGCGCGTGGGTGGCCTGAAATACGCCATCGACCCCACCAAGTCCATGGGCGAGCGGATCTCCGAGTTGGAACTGAACGGCAAGCCCCTGGATGCCAACGACACCTATATCGTGGCCGGCTGGGCCAGCGTCCAGGAGCACCCGGCGGGTGATACGGGCCGCAAGATCTGGGATGTGGTGGCCGAGTACCTGCGCGACAAGAAGACCGTCGGGGTCAGCGAGCTCAACCAGCCCCTCATCAAGGGCATGGATGGCAATCCAGGGCTGGAACCGTTCTAGTCCTGTCACCCGCCGGCCCTTGGGTCGGTGGGGTGTTGTTTTTCTTTGGGGGAGTATACCTGCCAGGTTTTTGGCGTTGCCTCCCCGGTATGCTGGCCGGATAGCCGCTCTTCCCGTGCGCTCCAGGCGCACGAAGCCCGTTCCGGCGCGGGTTTCCCTCTCTGTTGTATTCCTGTCACGCTCGGCTTGGGCCCCCTTGGGCCGATGCTGGCACGTCTGTTGCTTGTAGGCATTCGCATTGACAATTTTCAGGCACATGCCCATGCTGGGCGTTGCGCCACAGGGTTGTTGTTTAAATGCAACGGGGCAGGATCTCGGACAAAACACGAAGAGGAATGGAGATATGAGCACTTTCGCACGCACACTGGCCGCCATGGCTGTTTCTGCGGCATTGGTGGCCCCGGCCGCCCATGCCACCAACGGGTACTTCAAGATCGGCTACGGCACCAAGAACCGTGGTATGGCGGGTGCGGGTATCGCCTTCTCACAGGATTCTCTGGCACCGGCCACCAACCCTTCCGGCATCGCCCTGGTCGGCAACCGCATGGAAGCTGGTGTCGAACTGTTCAATCCGAATCGGCATGGCCGGCTGGATGCCACCATGATGGGCGGTGCGGACACTGGCAAGGTGGATAGTGGCGCCACCCTGTTCGCCATCCCGCATGCCGGCTTTTCCTTTGACATGCGCGATTTCGCCGTCGGCCTGAGCATGACTGCCAATGGCGGCATGAATACCCGTTACAACAGCAACCTCTATGCGAACGGATTCGGTCCGGCAGTGCCGGGTTTCGCGGCCGCGCTGGGCCAACCGACGCCCAGCTTCCCCAACACCGGGACCCTGGGTGTCAACCTGTCTCAGCTCATCATTGCCCCGACCGTGGCCAAGAAGCTGAACGAAGATCACTCCGTTGGCGCCTCCCTGCTGATTGGCTACCAGCGTTTCCGCGCCTATGGATTGGGTCTGTTCCAGGGTCTTTCCTCCGCCCCCGCCAGCGTGACCAACCAGGGTGACGACGATGCCTGGGGTGCCGGTGTGCGCATCGGCTGGACCGGCCAGATCACCGACAGCATCACCCTGGGTGCCCAGTACTCGTCCAAAATCCGCATGCAGGAGTTCGACAAGTACAAGGGCCTGTTCGCCGAGCAGGGCGACTTTGACATTCCGGCCAACTTTGGAGTGGGCATTGCCGTCAAGATGACTCCGAAGACCACGCTGGCCTTCGATGTGCAGCGCATCCAGTATGGCGATGTGGCTGCGATTGCTAACGATGGACCCACCGCCGCGGAGTTCTTTGGTGGTTTGACGGGAGTGTTGACCGGTAATCCCGCCATGGTATCCAATCCGCTGGGAACGGATACTGGCTGGGGCTTTGGCTGGGATGACATCACGGTCTACAAGCTGGGCATCAACCATGAATACAACGATCGCTGGACCTTGCGGGCTGGTCTGAACTATGGGGAGAACCCCATCGATAACGACCAGAACCTGTTCAACATCCTGGCCCCCGGCGTGGTCGAGAAGCACATCACCCTGGGCTTCACCTACATGCCGAGTCCGATGAACGAGATCAGCGTTACCTATATGCATGCGTTCTCCACCAAACAGTCCAATGTCTACAGCGCTGATCTTGGCGCGCCATTCGGCACTTTGGGTTATACCGCTGATATTGGGATGGACCAGAATGCCCTCGAAGTCAGCTATGCCTTCAAGTTCTAGGCAGAACGACTCGCGGGATTGAC
Source organism: Gammaproteobacteria bacterium (assembly GCA_035462005.1). Taxonomy (GTDB): domain Bacteria; phylum Pseudomonadota; class Gammaproteobacteria; order DSM-19610; family DSM-19610; genus JAIVHA01. The sequence continues at coordinate 12,072 of DATHUT010000265.1, forward strand.
CGAGCAAAGGGGGCATGAATCCATGCCCCCTTTTTTCATGACAATGTTTTTTGTTTCCACGTCCGGGCGAAATGGCATAGAATCGGCGCGGTCCACAAAAAACAACAGGAGGTTGAGGGGTTATGATTAAACACTACACAAAATGGGTGTCCGGCATCCTGGTCATGCTGGCCATGTTGCTCGCAGCCACGGCCCACGCCGCGGACCGTTACCTGCCTTTTATCCTGGCCTACAAGGGTCCGGGTGATTTCGAGGCCAAGATCGCCGAAGTGAAGCAGAGCCTGGAAGGGGCCGGCTTTACCATCGCCGGTGATTACGTGCCCTATGAGAATGCTCACATCGTGATCTTCACCAGCGATGCCCTGCGCAGGGTAGCGGCCCAGTCAGAAATGGGTGGCTTCGGTGCGGCCATGCGCGTTTCCATCAACAAGGTAGACGAAGAAGTCCAGGTGGCCTTCGTGAATCCGGAGTACGTGGCGGTTGCCTACCGCATGAAAAGCGATCTGGCGAACACCCGCACGGCGCTTGAACAGGCCTTGGGTATGGTCCAGGAATTCGGTTCCAAGGAGCTGACCAAGCGCAAGCTGGGCCGCTATAACTACACCTTCGGGATGGAATACTTCGACGACCCTTACGTGCTGGCTGAGTATCCCAGTCATCGGGAAGCCCTGGCGGCTGTGGAACGGAACCTGGAAAGCAACAGCGCCGGTGTGCGTCCGCTCTATCGCATCGATATTCCCGGTAAGGAAGAAACCATCTTCGGCGTGTCCATGAAGATGGCGGAAGGCGGCTCCGAGCATATGGATGATGCCTTCCAGATGGGCGTGGTGGACTTCGAAGAACTGAAGCAGAACGCCTACCTGCCCTATGAAGTAATGGTCATGGGCAACAAGGTAGTCGCCTTGCACATGCGATTCCGCATGGCGGTACACTTCCCGGGACTGAAGATGATGGGTTCCAACAGCTTCATGCGGCTGATGTCCAGTCCAGAAGCCATTCGCAAGGCCCTTTCAGAAGCCGTGGGTGGCGACGCCTCCTGATCGCTACCTGGCATGCCTAAGGAACCCCCGGTATACCCGGGGGTTTTTTTTGTCCTTTCGCAACCTGGGTCGCGCCGTTAAAGCCGCCGGTGGTGTCGGCCGCTAGCCATGCAATTAGAGCGGGTTCTCGTTAGTCGGGGTGTGATTCACCCGGCCGGGCGGTCTCGTCAATGATGGCCGGGGGGCTATGGGGAGTGAGCCAGTGACAAGGAAAGATGGGGTGAAGACCGCGCTGTTCTGGATAGTTGCGGTCGTGGTGCTGTTTATGGCGTCTCATTTCGGTGGGGCAAGTGCCATGGCCTGGGTGGTTGCCGGCGCCTTGCCGGGAGTCGGGTATGTGCTCTGGAAAGGACGTACCGAACGGCGGCTACGCCAGGCCGGCCTGGCCCGCCTGCACCAGTTCCAGCAAGGAGATTACAGCCCCCGGGACGGGGACGACAGCCTGGAGCCTGTCACGGCAGCCATCGAAAATCTCGGGGCAGTCCTGCGGCAACGCCAACTACAACTCGGTGAGATTGCCGGACAACTGGACGAACAGGCAGGCGCTCTGGGCCTGTGTATCCAGGAGACCGTCCAGAGCGCCTCCCTCAACGAACTTTCTGCCACCCTGAATGGTGCCATGCAGGAGCTCGGCCAGACCGTGGGCGAAGTGGCGCGCAGCGCCGCGGCGGCGGCGGAGGCTGCCCGCCAGGCAGATGGCAGTGCCGACGGAGGCAAGCTCACCATGACCGAAGCCATCGGTGCCATGGATGCCACCACCAGTGAACTGCGCCGTGCCAAGAGCGCACTGGAAAGCCTGGCGGCCGATAGCGAAAGCATCGGTGGTGTGTTGGAGGTGATTCGCGGTATTGCCGAACAGACCAATATGCTGGCCCTGAATGCCGCCATCGAGGCGGCGCGCGCAGGTGACCAAGGGCGTGGCTTCGCCGTGGTGGCCGACGAGGTGCGTACTCTGGCCAGTCGTACCCAGAAATCCACCGAACAGATTCAGAACATGATCGAGCGCCTGCAGGGCGGCACCCGCAAGGTGGCCGGTGTGGTCGACGAGGGTGTGCGGCAGGCCCAGTCCTGCGAGGAATTGATCGAGACCGCGTGTGTGTCCTTCGCGGAAATCGCCGGCGAGGTGGCCACCATCGACCGCATGGGTGCCGAGATACGCCAGTCGACCCAGCAGCAGGATGAAACAGTGCAGTCCATTCAGCAGACCGTTGCCCGGGGACTGGCGGCGGGTGACCGGCAGTGTGGCACCGACAGGGCACTGGAAATCGCAGCAGGCTTGCATGGCTTGGCCACCGGACTGAAGGAACTGGCCTGAACGGCTACAGGTCGGCAAGGGTTTGACGCTATATTGACCAAGAGTACAGGTTTCGTTGCGGTAACTTTGTAACCAAATGAAAGAAAAAAGGAAAAAATCAGACATGACCCGGGCATGGGCCTTGCATGGATATGGAGCAACGGCACCGCGGTGCGCGGCAGGCTGGAGCAATGAGGATCGGATGGGGCGCGGGAAGCGGTCACCGAAAACCAAGGGTGTGATATGAAACCGAGTATTTTGAGAAATCTGTTACTGGCCTCCGTCGGGTTTGGTGTGCTGATGGGCGTTCTGTTTCCCTTCTTCGCCAGCTTCTTCGTCGAGTGGAAGGAGGGCATGTACGTCTGGTTCGTGGCTGGTGCGCTGACCGCGGGCGCCGTCGTCGGACTGGTCAACTACTGGTTGGTCAACGTCATTCTGCTGGGCAAGCTGCGCCGCATCTCCGAAGTGGCCAATGCCATCAGTAACCACGATATCTCCCATACCTGCACCATGGTCAGCCATGACCTGATCGGGGAGATCGTTACCAGCTTCAACCAGATGGCGGAAAACCTGCGCGGCATGATGGGCGAGATCAGCGGCGCGACGACCCAGCTGGCCGCTGCCGCGGAAGAGATGTCCGCGATCACCGACGAGGCCAATCGCGGGGTGCAGAAGCAGCAGGCGGACGTGGAGCAGGTGGCCATGGCCATGAGCGAGATGACCACATCGGTCCAGGACGTGGCCCGCAGTGCCGCTGTCGCGGCCGATTCGGCCCGCGATGCCGACAGCGCCGCCAAGGGTGGCGCACTGGTGGCCACCGAGGCCATTGGCGGTATCGATTCCCTGGTGGGCGAAGTGGAAAAGGCCGCCAAGGTGATTCAGAAGCTGGAACAGGAAACCGAGAACATCGGCATGGTGCTGGACGTGATCCGCGGCATTGCCGAACAGACCAATCTGCTGGCCCTGAACGCCGCCATCGAGGCGGCCCGTGCAGGCGAACAGGGCCGCGGCTTCGCTGTGGTGGCCGACGAGGTGCGCACCCTGGCCAGCCGTACCCAGAAGTCGACCCAGGAAATCCAGGAAATGATCGAGCGCCTGCAGCATGGGGCGGTGGACGCGGTACGTGTCATGGAAGAAGCACGCTCTCAGGCCCAGAGCAGTTCCGATCAGGTGGAGAAGGCTGCCGAGTCCCTGGCCCATATCGCCGGCGCCGTTTCGGGTATCAACGATATGAATGCGCAGATCGCCAGCGCCGCCGAGGAACAGAGTGCCGTGTCGGCGGAGATCAGCAATTCCATCGCCAGTATCCGCGAGGTATCGGACCAGGTGGCGGCGGGGGCCCAGCAGACCGCCTCGGCCTCCGAGGAACTGGCACGCCTGTCGGCCACCCAGCAGACCCTGATGGCCCGCTTCCGCATGTAGAGACTTCCCTTCACAGGGAATGGAAAGCCGCAACCCGCCTTCGTGGCGGGTTGCGGCTTTCCGGGCTTTGTATGGAGCAGGGGATGGAACTCACCCCCTGCTCAAGCGCCGCAAACTGATGAAATGGACGGGAATCT
>DATHUT010000266.1:0-4206 GCA_035462005.1 Gammaproteobacteria bacterium
CCCGCCACCAGGGTGGTGCCGGGGTCGGCATTGCGCGCAATCACCAGACCGTCCACCGGGGCCAGCAGGCGCAGGTTGGCGCGCTGGCGCCGCAGGCCTTCCGTCTCGGCCTCTAGACGCACCGTCTCCTGGCGCGCCACGGCGAGATTGGCCCGGGCGAGCGCCACCCCGGCCTCCGCCACCTGGCGTTCCTGCTCGCGGGCCTCGGCCGCCTCCGCGCTCACGGTGCCGGCCGCCACCAGCTCGGCATAACGTCGCGCCTGGGCGCTGGCGTATTCAAGCCGCGCCTGTACGTCCCGTAGTTGGGCCTCCGCTGCCCGCACCGAAGCCGCCGCGCGTTCCAGTGCCGCGAGCTGGGCCTCGATGCGCGCATCCAGATCCACCGGGTCCATTTCCGCCAGCAGTTGGCCGGCGCGCACCCGCTCGCCCACGTCCACCTCCACCCGCAGCACTCGCGCGGCGACCGTGGGGCCGATGCGGTGGGTATGACGGGCCTCGACGGTGCCGATACCGAACAACGCCGGTGACAAGGCCGCGCTTTGCACCTGCGTCACCGTCACCGGTACGGCCGCCATGGGCCCGGTGCGCAACAACACATAGATGAACAACACCAACAGCGGCACCAACAGACCGAGCAGCGCGAGGGTACGACGCTTGGTTGGCAACAGGCTCATCGTGCACTCCCGATGCCACGACAGTAGATGGCGAAGACCCCGGGCGCGGCGCGACGCATGTGTGCCACATCTCCCGCCAGCAGCGACTGCATCACCAGTCCCTGGATGGTGCCGATGAACAGGGTGGCCGCGGCGCCGGTGTCCAGGTCCGCCGCCAGCTCGCCCTGCGCCTTGCCCTGCTCAATGAGATTGCGCAGACGCTCGCCATAGCGACCAATGAGGGTCTGTGCCATGCGCTTGGCCGGGGAATCGCCGGAGCGCTGCAGTTCACCGAACAACATGCGCGGCACGCCGGGATGCTCGGCCACGAAGCCGATGTGGGCCATGAACATGGCTTCCAGGGCCGCCAGTGGCGAGGCCGCCTGGGCGGCGGCCTTGTCGATGCGTGCCAGCAGGCGCTCGGCCACCCAGCCCATGACCGCCTCCCAGATGGCTTCCTTGCTGGGGAAATGGCGGAACAGCGCCCCCTGGGTCAGGTTCATGCGTTCGGCGATGGCGGCGGTGGTGATGTCGCCGGGATTCTGCTCAGCGGCCAGCTCAATGACTGTCTCCACCGTGTGTTCACGGCGTTCTTCGGCGGGCAGGTGCTTGGGGTGGATGGCCATGGGGAACCTGGAAGTAAGTAATTACTCACTACCATACACCCGCCATACCCCCTGTCAAGGGATGACCGGCGTCAGGCCAGCTCGGGCTGCTGGAATTGCACCGCGTGCATGGCCTTGTAATAGCCACCCTTGGACAGCAGCTCGGCATGGGTTCCGGCCTCCACGATGCGCCCCTGGTGCATCACGATGATGCGGTCGGCCTTTTCGATGGTGGACAGTCGGTGGGCAATCACCAGCGTGGTGCGATCGCGCATGAGGTTGTCCAGCGCCGCCTGTACCATGCGTTCCGATTCCGTATCCAGAGCTGAGGTGGCCTCGTCCAGGATCAGCACCGGGGCATCGCGGTACAGGGCGCGGGCGATGGCCAGGCGCTGGCGCTGGCCGCCGGACAGGCGCACACCTGACTCGCCCAGCATCTCGTCATAGCCCGCGGGCAATTGCTCGATGAAGCCATGGGCGAAGGCCGCCTCGGCGGCGGCGCGCACACGTGTCAAGTCGGGTTCGGGATCGGCGTAGGCGATGTTGGCCGTCACCGTGTCGTTGAACAGGGTGACCTCCTGCCCCACCATGGCGAACTGCTGACGATAATCCGCCAGGCGGTATTGCTCCACGGGCACGCCGTCAAGGCAAATCTCGCCGCTGTAGCCGCCGTAGAAACGCGCGATCAGGTTCACCAGGGTGGTCTTGCCACTGCCCGACTGACCCACGAAGGCCACCGACTCTCCCGGCTGGATGTCCAGGTCGATATCACGCAGCGCCGGCGGCACATCCTCCAGGTAGGCAAAGTCCAAACCCTGAATGCGGATGGCGCCGCGCGCACGCTCCAGTGGTGTACTGCCCGTGTCCTGTTCAACCGGCAGGTCCAGCAGCGCGAATACCGACTGGGCGGCCGCCAGGCCGCGGTGCAGCTGTTCGTTGATGCGGGTCAGGCTCTTGACCGGTTGCTGCAGCAGCAGCATGGCACCCATGAAGGACACGAAGGCACCCGCCGTGAGCATGCCCTGCTGGGCGCGGATGCCGGCGAAATACACGATCAGGGCGATGGTCACGGCGATCACGAACAGGTTGAAGCCGGAGTTGATGGCCGTGGTCGCGGCGCGCTTAAGAGACAGGCGCCGCACCTTCTGGTTGGATTCGGAAAAACGTGCCGCCTCGTAGCGCTGGCCGTTGAAGATCTTCACCACCCGGTGGCCGCCCAGGCTCTCGTCCAGAATACCCGCCAGGCTGCCCATGGTGTCCTGGGTCTCGTGGGCCAGGCGCCGCTGGCGCCGCGCCACCAGCCGCATGGACAGCGCCATGCCGGGGATCAGCAGGGCGCAGAACAGGGCGAGCTGCCAGTCCGTCCAGAGCAGGATGGCGATCAGCGCAATGGCCAACACGCCGTCGCGCACGAGCACCGTGATCACCTTCAGCCCCGCCTCCATGATCTGGCTGACGTCGTAGGTCACCCGTGACAGCAGCACCCCCACGGAGGAATGGTCATAGGTGGCGACGGGCAGGCGCAGCAGGCGCTCGAACAGCTGTTCGCGGATGTCATGGGTGACGCGGGCCGACAGCCAGGCACTGGTGTATTCATAGCCATAGGAAGTGAGCATGCGCGCCAGACCCAGGGCGAAGATGACCGCCGGCATGATCCACAAGGGCTGGGTGCCATCCACCAGCGACTCGAAGCCGTCGATGAGATCCTTGAGCAGGCGCACCATGGCCGCATCCACCGTACCGGCCAGCGCCATGAACAGGATCGATACCGCCACGGTCCATCCATAGGGCCGGAAGTAACGCAGCAGGCGGGCGTAGAGGACGCGGGTGGGGGTCATGAATTGGGCGGAAGGAGGCAAGGGCGGTGCCTGGGGCATATTGAAAGTGTTGCGGGATTGTACCCGTCAAAGGGAAGCCAAGGGAATCGCAAAACCCCGGCGAATCCGTCTCTTGCGTGATGGGCGATCCATGGGCAGGCCTTCTCCCGGGCCGGGCGCGGACTGTCGGCAAACCTTACAGCAAACTTCGCTGCAACACCTAGACAAAACATACTGTTTTTTATGCGAAAAGACCCAGACTATCTGCTGACAGGCTGTCGAATTTCTTGCCAAGACAACCGCCATGAACAACACAAGATTACGCAATATATTGATTTATTGCGTATTGCTAAAAATGGCATGAATGATGCCTTATGTACTATATAAAACAGTAGAGCGGGACCACCGCCAACCAACAAAAATACTGCCATGTACATGGCCGGAGGGGAAATACATGCACACACCACGTTTCCTGAAAACGCTCCTGGCAGCACTCGCCAGCCTGGTCCTGTTCGGCGGACTCGCCGGTAACGCCATCGCATCCACGCCCGACGGAGAAACACCCGCCAACGAAGGCGTGTGCGACAGCCTGCATGGTGGCACCCCCGGACTCTACGGTCTGTGTGTGGCCTACTGCGAAGCGCAGGACCTGGATGTCGTGGGCGACAAGCCGATACCCAACAGCCGTATCCTGGCTAACTACCGCAAGAAGATGAACGCCGGCGATCCCGACATGCCCTGCCTACAGGCACCCTGCCCCTGCTGGGATGAGGCTGAACTGGCCAACATCACCGCGACCGGCAACGCCCTGTGCAACATCGGCAGCAGCAGCGCCCAGATCCGCAACCAGACCACCTTTGGCCTGATCGACACGGGGCGTCCACTCTGCCGTTACGTGGACACCAATACCGCCACCCAGCGGCTGAACGCGGATTTCCCGGCGGACGAGGCGCAAAGTTGCTATAACATGGTGGTCAACGCCTGCGCCGCCATCGGCCAATAGACTTTATTCTCATAGACAGCAAGGCAACATTCTAAAAAAAGCGGTTCGGAGGAGATTATGAACATTTCACTACGCAAGACCGGCATGATGCTGGCGGTGCTTGGGATGTTGCTGGCCGGCAACCTCCA
>DATHUT010000267.1:0-1857 GCA_035462005.1 Gammaproteobacteria bacterium
TCCGTGAGGTGGCCGATGAGGGTTGTGGAACGGGTCATCTACTGTCTCCCTGTAGCGGTTGTCAGACTGTTTCGGCCGTTTTGGGTAAATCCTCAGGGGGGAGTGGCGGCGGTGCGGTCTGGAGGCCGCCCCTGGCGGGAACCCGTTCCGGAAGATGCAAACCAGCCCTCGAAGGCCTATAATGCTCGGTCGTTTCCCCTGGTCCTTCCGGCCCGCCAGGTCCGCCCGCGTGGTCCGCTTCTCTTAACAGGTATTTCCCATGTCCTCTGAAACCGCCCCGGCTCCGGCCTTTGTTGACTTTGCCCTTGGCGAACCGCTCCAGAAGGCGCTGCGTGATGTCGGCTACGAAACCCCGTCCCCCATCCAGGCCCGCACCATTCCCCTGCTGCTGGAAGGACGCGACCTGGTGGGTCAGGCCCAGACCGGGACCGGCAAGACGGCGGCCTTTGCCCTGCCCATGCTGGCGCGCATCGACCTGAAGAGCAGCGCCACCCAGGTGCTGGTGCTGGCGCCCACCCGTGAGCTGGCCATCCAGGTGGCCGAGGCCTTCCAGCGCTACGCCACCCACATGAAGGGCTTCCATGTGCTGCCCATCTACGGTGGCCAGGACTACGGTACCCAGCTGCGCGCACTCAAGCGCGGTGCCCAGGTGGTGGTAGGCACCCCGGGCCGGGTCATGGATCATATGCGCAAGGGTACACTCAACCTCGATACGCTGCAGGCCCTGGTGCTGGACGAAGCCGATGAAATGCTGCGCATGGGCTTCATCGACGATGTGGAGTGGGTGTTGAGCCAGACCCCGCCAACCCGCCAGGTAGCACTGTTCTCAGCCACCATGCCCGATGTCATCCGCCGCATTGCCAAGCAGCACCTCGACAAGCCGGAAGAGGTCACCGTCAAGCAGCAGAAGGCCACGGCCAACCTGATCCGCCAGCGTTTCTGGATGGTCAGCGGCTTCCACAAGCTCGACGCCCTGACCCGCATACTCGAATTCGAAACCTTCGATGGCATGATCATCTTTGTGCGCACCAAGAATGCCACCACTGAACTGGCCGAGAAGCTGCAGGCGCGTGGCTATGCCGTCGAGGCCCTGAGCGGTGACATCGCCCAGGCGCAGCGGGAACGTACCGTCGACCGTCTGAAAAAGGGCAAGATCGATATCCTGGTGGCCACCGACGTGGTGGCACGCGGCCTGGACGTGGACCGCATCAGTCACATCATCAACTACGACATCCCCTACGACACCGAATCTTATGTGCACCGCATTGGCCGCACCGGCCGCGCCGGTCGGACGGGCGATGCCATTCTGTTCGTGGCGCCGCGCGAGCGCCGCCTGCTGCAGGCCATCGAGCGCGCCACCGGGCAACGCATCGAACCCATGGAACTGCCGTCCACGGAGATCATCAACGACCAGCGCATCTCACGCTTCAAGCAGCGCATCACCGATACCCTGGCCACGGAGGAGATCGGTTTCTTCTACCAGCTGATCGAACAGTACCAGCAGGAGCACAACGTGCCGGCCATGGAAGTCGCCGCCGCGCTGGCGGTGCTGCTGCAGGGCGACCAGCCCTTGCTGCTGGAAAAGGCCAAGACCCCGGCGCGGGAAGTCCGCGACACCACGGCAAGGCCACGCCGCGAGCGCGAGGACCGGCCGGAACGTGGTGTGCGGCCGGAACGTGCCGAGCGTGCGCCCGGCAAGCGACGCCGGGAGGCAGGTGAGGGTGAGGCCGTGGACATGGAACGCTTCCGCATCGAAGTGGGACGCGACCATGGCGTGCAACCGGGCAACATCGTCGGCGCCATCGCCAACGAGGCTGGCCTCGACAGCCAGTACATCGGTCGCATCGACATCCAGGA
>DATHUT010000268.1:0-2208 GCA_035462005.1 Gammaproteobacteria bacterium
CTGGGAAGAGGATCACGGCAAGCCGGGGCGCATCGTCTCCGCCCTGGATATCATGATCGAAGGCCCGCTCGGCGCCGCGGCCTTCAACAACGAATTCGGCCGTCCCAACCTGTGCGGTTATTTCCGTACCTACGAGGAACGGGTGCCGGGTCCGGCAGGCCTGGAACTGCGCGGCTATCACAAGCCCATCATGATCGCCGGCGGCTATGGCAACATCCGCGCCGACCAGGTGGACAAGCAGGCCATCCCGGTGGGCGCGCAGATCGTGGTACTGGGCGGTCCGGCCATGCTCATCGGCCTGGGCGGTGGCGCCGCCTCCTCCATGGCCAGCGGCACCAGCGCCGAGGACCTGGACTTCGCCTCGGTGCAGCGTGGCAACCCGGAGATGCAGCGCCGCTGCCAGGAAGTGATCGATCGCTGCGCCGCCCTGGGCGCCGACAACCCCATCCTGTCGGTGCATGACGTGGGTGCCGGCGGCCTGTCCAACGCCCTGCCGGAACTGGTCAATGACGGCGGTCGCGGTGGCCGTTTCGAGCTGCGCGCCGTGCCCAGCGACGACCCCGGCATGTCGCCCCTGGAGATCTGGTGCAACGAGTCCCAGGAACGCTATGTCATGGCCGTGGACAGCGCGCGCCTCGACGCCTTCCTCGCCCTGTGCGAACGCGAGCGTTGTCCCTGTGCGGTGCTGGGCGAGGCCACCGAGGAACAGCAGCTGGTGCTGGGTGACGGCTATTTCGACAACTCCCCCATCGACATGCCGTTGTCCCTGTTGCTGGGCAAGCCGCCGAAGATGCTGCGCGATGTGCATCATCGTACCTTCCATAAGCCCGACTTCGACACCGCGGCCATCGATGCGCGCGAGGCCCTGTACCGGGTGCTGCGCCTGCCGGCCGTGGCCAGCAAGTCCTTCCTCATCACCATCGGCGACCGCACCGTCACCGGCATGGTGACTCGCGACCAGATGGTCGGCCCCTGGCAGGTACCGGTAGCCGATGTGGCCGTGACCTGCGCCGATTATCGCGGTCATGCGGGCGAGGCCATGGCCATGGGCGAGCGCAGCCCTGTTGCCCTGGTGGACGCGCCCGCCTCGGGCCGCATGGCCGTGGGCGAGGCCATCACCAACCTGGCCGCCGCCGATGTGGGAGAGCTGGGCCGGGTGTGCCTGTCCGCCAACTGGATGGCACCCGCCGGCCACCCCGGCGAGGACGCCAACCTGTTCGATACAGTGCGCGCCGTGGGCGTGGACTTCTGTCCGCGCCTGGGCATTGCCATTCCCGTGGGCAAGGATTCCCTGTCCATGAAGACCGTGTGGCAGGAGCAGGGCGAGGCACGCTCCGTGACTTCGCCACTGTCCCTGATCATCACCGCCTTCGCGCCCGTGGCTGACGTGCGCCGTACCCTTACCCCGCAGCTGCGGGGCGACCAGGGCGATTCCGACCTGATCCTGGTGGACCTGGGCAAGGGCCGCAATCGCCTGGCCGGCTCGGCGCTGACCCAGGTGTACCGGCAGCTGGGTCATCATGCGCCCGACATCGAGGATGCCGAGGCGCTGAGGCACTTCTTCGCCGCCATCCAGGACCTGAAGCGCGACGATCTGCTGCTGGCCTACCATGACCGCTCCGACGGCGGCCTGCTGACGACCCTGTGCGAAATGGCCTTCGCCGGCCATACCGGCGTCACGGTGCAGCTCGACGATCTGGGTGAGGATGCCATCGCCGCCCTGTTCAGCGAGGAACTGGGCGCGGTGCTGCAGGTGCGCCACTGCGACACCGACACCGTGCTGGAGAGCCTGCGCGAGGCAGGCCTGGGCAAGCACAGCCATGTCATCGGCACTCTGAATGAAGAAGACCGGCTGATCGTCACCTCCGGCAGTCAGACCCTGTTGCGGGAAAAACGCGTGGAGTTACAGCGTGCCTGGGCGGAAACCAGCTACCGCATGCAGGCCCTGCGCGACAATTCCGAATGTGCGCAGCAGGAATACGATGCCTTGCTGAAAGTGGAAGATCCCGGCCTGCAGCCGCGCCTGGGTTTCGATCCTGCCGAGGATGTGACGGCGCCCTTCGTGAACACCGGCGCGAAGCCGGCAGTGGCCATCCTGCGCGAGCAGGGGGTCAACGGCCAGATCGAGATGGCCGCCGCCTTCCACGCCGCCGGCTTTGATGCCCACGACGTGCACATGAGCGACATCATCAGTGGACGCGTGTCGCT
>DATHUT010000269.1:0-1734 GCA_035462005.1 Gammaproteobacteria bacterium
GCCCTCAAACCGGTGGTCATGATCGGCGCCAAGGGCCTGACCGAATCGGTGCTGCAGGAACTGGACCAGTCTATCGAACACCATGAATTAATGAAAATCCGGGTCAGCGTCGGCGACCGGGACGCGCGCGATGCCGTCATCGCCGAGGCCTGCGAACGCACCGGGGCCGAACTGGTGCAGCGCATCGGCAATATCGCCCTGCTGTTCCGGCCGCGGAAGAAAAATTCCGCCATTGTCCTGCCCTAGGTCAGCATACCTTCGGCCTCCAGGCCGTATTATCAAGCCTCTAAATATTGGATAGACCCGTAGGAGCGGGCTCAGCCCGCGAACGCTCCGCCACCGCCCCTTCGCGGGCAGAGCCCGCTCTACCCACAGAGGTCGCGCCAGTGCCCTTCACCATCCTGCCCACAATTCGGCTGCTGTCCGTCGTCCTGCTCAGCCTGCTGCTCATGACCCAGGGTGCCCGGGCCGACCAGGGCCCGGAGCTGAACTTCGACGACCGCCCCCTCGACGAACCCCTCACCCACCCCGACTGGTTCAAGCTCAGCTTTCTCGACCTGCAAGAGGATCTGCAGGACGCCGCGCGGGCTGGCAAGCAAGGGCTGATCCTGTATTTCGGCCAGAAATACTGCGCGTACTGCAAGGCGCTGCTGGAACACAATTTCGGCAAGGCGGACATCCGCCGCTACACCCGCGAACATTTCGATGTCCTGGGCATCGACATCCATGGTGATCGCAGCGTGACGGACCTGGAAGGCCGGGAATGGACCGAACGCAGCTTTTCCAGCGAGCTGGGCACGGTGTTCACTCCCACCCTGCTGTTCCTGGACACGGAGGGCCGGGAGGTCCTGCGCCTGCCGGGCTACTACCCGCCCTATACCTTTCGTGCAGCCCTGGAATACGTGGCCGACGGCCATTACCGGCAAGAGGATTTCCGCAGCTACCTGGCCCGCGCCGAGGTCCCCCTGGTGTTCGAGGCAGGCGGACTGAATCACCAGGATTTCTTCAGCCCGCCGCCGTACGCGTTGGACCGCAGTCACTGGCCGGCCAGCCGCCCCCTCGTGGTGTTCTTCGAGCAGGGCGACTGCCACGCCTGCGACATCCTGCACACTGGCCCACTGGAACAGGCCACCATCCGCGAGCAACTGCGGCGCATGGACACGGTGCAACTCGACCTGTGGGGGAATACACCCGTGATCACACCGGGCGGGGAACGCACCACCGATGGGGCCTGGGCAACGGAACTGGGGCTGTTCTACGCGCCGACCCTGTTGTTCTTCGACGAACGGGGCCGGGAGATCATCCGGGTGGACTCCGTCACCCAGTTCTTCCGGCTGCAGTCGGTGCTGGACTATGTGCTCAGCGGGGACTACCGGGAGCAGCCCGACTACCAGCAGTGGCGCGGGCGGCACTGACCCAACCGGGGTGGCATCAGGAGGATCAAGTACTCTGACCCCTTGAAGGCCCGAAGGCCACCAGGGCCAGGCCGGCCAGGCTGTTGAGGAGATACAGGGTCGAGGCCACCCCGTGCAGACGGGCGAATTCCGCGCTACCGCTCAGGCCCGTGGCGCGCAGGTCGGCGATCAAGGGCGCCAGCCACAGGCGGTCGACCAGGATGACCAGCAACATCCCCGCCAGAACCCACAGGCGCCAGACCGGGCGTCCGCGGCTCAGCTTGTGGAACAGCAACAGCAGGCTGCCACACACCAGGCCCAGCCAGGCCAGGGCACGGAA